>DAVZ01000055.1 GCA_002505765.1 Methanobacterium sp. UBA176
AAATATATAACTAATATTTACGGGGTTGTAAAGTTATTGGGGTTGAGCAGATTTGTTGAAATATTTTTGACTTGATATGTCTACTGAAAACAATAATTAACGAATATGAAATATTGACTCCAGCATGTGAAAATCAGGGATTTTTCACTGTGAAAAATTGAAAATTTTTCAACACCGGTTAACTTTACAGTCCCATACTTACAAATTCCCTTTACACTCCTCAAGCTCTTTTTAGCTTCAATCAATTCAACAGTTAGTTTATTTATTTTGTTTTTTAAGTCTATATTTTCAATTCTTTTAAACTCCATTAGATTATAGAATCCCTATTTTCCCAAAAAAAACTGTATTCAATTCTTTTAGTTTTGAAGGGTTTCATTTAACTCATTTTTAAGATTCAATACTTTCCATCCTTTCCTGTTTCTCTTTCTATTTCCTCTCGCTCTTCATAATGATCAACCCTCTTTGTATGATATTTCAGGCAATTTAAATTATATAACCATGATTAATTTATAAAAAAATATTCATCAAATTTTTTTTATCTATTGCAGACCTGTAATTCCATAGTTATCTGAAAAGAATTTTAAAGCATCATTTTTTAGTAAAATCTTATTTTGCAGTGAATCTATCATATCACTATTTTCATCGTTATTTAAATTGTACCATCTATTTATCCTTAAAAATCAAAAATGAAGCATTTCTGTCATTTTAAATGGATTTGCCATTTTTACTATATTCCCATTACTAAACAGGATCCAGTGAATCTCTCAAAAAAATCTAATTTTGTGGTTTTTTTTACTTTCCTGTGCAATTTCCATGTTTTTAACACCAATTAAATGTATAATGATTTATAGACCAATGGCCTCCCCCATTTCTTTATCATAATAAAATTGTTTTCCACATTTCTCACATAAGTAAACATCGAAGGATTTGGATATACTTATAGATTGGTTTGTAATATCTAAATCTATTAATTTTACCTCATCAAAATGACAGTAGGGACATTTAACATCGTAAAACTCAGCAGGACCAAAAACAGAAGAAGTTGCAACAAAAACCAAAATACCGACTAAAACCAGCATAAAAATCATTGTTAAGGTGATATACTGTTTTGAAGTCAACTTCGCAAGTTTTTCAGGTTCTTTTCCTGACATAGATGCTTTTTTAGGATTTACATGATCTATTAGACCTATATTTCCGCCGCATTCACATTTTCTATCTTTATCTATGTTTTCATCATCCTTGTATTTTCCACATTTATCACAGGCAAGATCTGGCATACATACACCGTTATCTGTTTAATTATATCCTGATTTACAAATTACACTTATAACGTTCATTTATTAAATTGTTGTTATTCATATATCAAACCATTTAAAATATTGTTAATTACAAATATTTAGGCCTCTAAAATTAAATAGAGCCTCTAAAAATTTATTATTTAATAAATTACAGTGTATTAAACATTTTTTTGATTTACAGTGCTTTAATAGTTTTACTGAAAGGGCTGTTATAATGTTATTTTCCTAAAATAATGTTTTAAATAAACCTATTGGTTGAAAAAACTTAACAAGAAAGCTCCTTCCAAATTCATAAAATATATACCTTCATAAAGTGCTCTAAATCATTAAAAGAGCCGTATAAGCGCCTTTTTTTTACTTTTAAACCAAAAGATTTAAATGGAATAAGGTCAAATTATGGCCTATCCCTGAAAAATACTCGGTAACGGTATTTTTATGATCGGGAATCGGAGGCGGTATAATTACGAAAAAACTGTTATTTACAGTCCTACTTGCTGCCAGCATATTAATAACTGGCATGGCTGGTGCAAGCGCATCAGAAGTAGGAAATGCACAAAAACAGAGTTTATATGCTAGTTATGTGCAAGAAACGAGTGAAAAAACAACATATCCAAATATTTTAGAAGATTCAGCCCCAACGCAAAAAAAGGCTGATGTATTTTATTTAAAGAAGTTAAAAAAACAAGAAAAAGTTTTTAAGAAAACCAAACCAAAACAGGGAAAAAACGCAATTCTTACAAAGAACATTTCTAAATCTGATACCAGAAAGACAGCAAGTAAAAGTTCAGTTTATTCAAAAAACATTCCAGAAAACAAATCAGAAAACATTAAAGCAACCTGTGATAAATCAACTTATTCAAAGAATTTTTCAAAAAAATTCAATTCATCAATGACAAATCAAGGGAACATCCAAGCTAAAAATCAACTTATAATTGGTACAATTGAAAATTCATCAGATAAATTCCCTGTAAATCATGACCCTCTAAAACCTGAGCTATCCAATGAGAGTGAATATCTTTCCCCGGAAAACAACAATCTCTACGGGAAACCAGTTGCTCTTAACAATGAACCAGTGGCAGCGGCGGGTGAAACAAAATATCTGGTGAAATCCAGTAATTGTGACATAAACGCACCTACAGTAAAATCTTTGGCTGCAGCATTAACCAATGGAAAAACATCAACAATGAGCAAAGCAGTGGCAATCTTCAATTATGTAAGGGATAAAATCAGCTACTCTTTTTACTACAACACTAAAAAAGGAGCTGTAGGAACACTGACTTCAAAGAGTGGAAATTGTGTTGATCAAACACATCTTTTAATTGCTCTTATGAGGTCTGTAGGAATACCTGCAAGGTACGTGCATGTTAAAGCTAGATTTACAAGTGGTAAAGTATACGGACATATATATGCACATGTCTTTGTAAACGGTAAATGGTATGCAGCAGACACAACAAGCACAAAAAACACCTTTGGTGTTATTAAAAACTGGAACACACAAACACGCACATTTTACGGAACATATGCTTCTCTACCTTTCTAAAATTTAGAATTGTAGATTAGCTAGAATTTGGAGGGAAAAAATGCTAAAAAAATCCATTATAGGCCTAATTGCACTAATTGCAGCAATTGGCCTGGTATTTGCGGCTTATGGTGATGGGGACAATGATGTTTCCACCCAAAAGTCCATTAACTCCCATAAACAGAATAAATCTGTGGAAAGCAGTGAATCAACTACTAAAGCCAGTGCAAAAGCCAATAATCAAATATCAGAAGAGCGAGCTCAAAAGATAGCTCAAAAGTACATTGAAGAACCCGGAGCAAAGGCAGGCAAGCCAAAACTAGGCGATATGGATGGTAAAAAAGTTTATACTGTTCCAGTATTGCTTAAAGGAGATACTGTGGGAGAAATATATATTAGCGCCACTACAGGGAAAAACCTTGGAGGGGCAGGAGGGGTTTCTTAAAACCTCTAACCTTATTTTTTTTTTAAATATATTTATAATTTGATTTTTAGTAATAATAAATTATTAATTATTCATATCTATTTTAATATATTCACTAAATTAATTCATTTTTAAGTTACTGAAATAATGATTATACCATTCTGGCTTTTATTTTTGAATAAAAGAAAATATTAAATCTCTGTTTTTATATAATTAATAATAATTCTATATTTTTTATTATCGGAGGATTAGAATGGTATCAGCTAAAAAAACATTGCTAATACTTGCCACTATTTTTATGGTCATTCCAGGGGCTTTTGTAGTTAATCACAGTTTTGAAAGTACTTTTCCAGGTAATCCCTTAACTTCAACCGTTTATATTGAAAATGGAGTGTCCGGAATAGTAACAATTACAGACCCATATTTAAGTAAAAAGTCAGAACTAAAGGTGGATTACTATCCACTCAGCTCTGGTTCAGGAGTAATTATAACCCAAGAAGGATACATAATAACCGCCCTTCATGTAATTGGAGAACCAAAGACTTCAAGTGAGCAAAACAGGGCAGAAAGAATGGAAAAAAGTGATATTATAAATCATCTGGAAAAAGCGGCTGTAAAAGACTATTTATCTAATTTTAATCCCCATCTGGGAGATCAGCTAATTAAGGAAAGTTCCAATAAACTTCGAATCTCTAAAAAACAAAATTTAGATTCTACAGTCCATTTACTTAAACAAAACAAGTTGATGGAAACAAAATCAGCCAAACAGGTCATTAAAGTGAGATTACCCTCTTCGGGAGGAATTAATTCATTTTATTCTTATAAAGCCCGAATAGTTGATGTGGGGGATGCAAAGAAAAACGAGGATATGGCTCTTTTAAAAATAAATCCAGTTAAAAGTCTGCCTACACTTAAAATTACTTCAAAAAAACCTTTGATTGGTGAAACATTGCACATTTATGGTTATCCTGGTAACGGAGGAAATAGATATCTAAAAAATATCGTGGAACCATCCTCAGCATCTGGTTTACTTACATCTATAAAGCTCAACAGAGCAGGTACAGTATATTACCAGACAACTGCAGCCACTGCAAATGGTTATAGCGGAGGTCCCGTTTTAAATAATCAGAATCAGGTTGTAGGTATTATAATATACGGAATTGAAAGACATTCATACTTTGGAAAGCAATTTAAGTCAAAATCATGCCTCTTTCTATCCTCTAAACATTTAATAGATATGTGTAAGAGAAACAATGTTAATATCTTTGTTTGAGCATTCAGGCAGACGTTCTACCTACTTTCAATAAATGTATTCTGGATTTTAGTACGTTACTTAAAAATATTATCTGGAATTTATAAAATTTAAACATAAATACTGTTATTTCTAATCAAGGATTTATGATAATTTTTTTTATACCCCCAGCATAGAAAAGTATATAAGTATATTCTTATATACTTATGTACATGTTGCGGATAAAATCTGATTATTGCTGTGATTTATCTGAAGAATTAGAGGAATTATTTAAGGCGCTTAGCAACGTTAACCGCCTTCTTTTAATCTATAAAATGACTTCTGGAGAAGTGGAAAAGGTTACCGTTACACAGTTGGCCAGGATGATGGGATTAACACAACCAGCAGCATCACAACATCTAAAAATCTTGAAAACTGCAAAGATCCTCTCTGCAGAAAAAAGAGGTAACTACATCTACTACACATTTAACAAAACTCAAATGATAAATCACAAAGAGAAGATTGATTTTTTATTTGGCTGCGTTTTATCCAAATGCAATAAAATTGAAAAGGGCAAAAAAGCTCCTAAACACCATTAAATTTTAAATAAATTAAAAAGCCGCATTACAATCAAATTATCGAATCATAGAGTGATAATATGAATGATACGAACGTTAATAAAGAATTATCTGTAATAGTTATCCCAGATACAGTCTTATTACATAAAAACAATATGAATCTTAAATTAGATAAAAAAACTGGCGGAGAACTCTATAATAGGGTAGCCAGAGACGATTTCTACGGTATTGCTGTAGCAGTTAGGGAAATAGAGGACGAAGTGTTATACATAGATGACGATTTATACACTACAGGAACCCTTATTAAAATTAACAAAGTTAAACAGCACAAGCATTTTTACCATATAAACGTGGAAATAATTGAAAGAGTAGAAATAGAAGAATTTATCCCAGATGGCAGAAATTACATGGCAACCTACACATTAATGCCGGATATAGTTGATCTAGATCCACAGGATCAACAAGAAATAGCAGATAAAATAAAAGAACTGGTATCAGAAATCAGTGAAAACTTCAAAGGCTCAAAAACCTATGTAAATCATGTGAATAGGCTTAAAGACCTGACTAGAATTATTGGATACGTGTTTCCCTACACCAGACTATCCATCGAAGAAAAGCAGACCCTTCTTGAAATGCGTTCATTAAAAGAAAAGAGTCTTAAATTCATTGACATATTAATTGAGCAAAAAGAATCCATAAAACTACAGATGGAAATGGCTGCAAAGTTCAACGAAGAAATGAACAAAAGAAACAGAGAAAACATGCTTAAAGAGCAACTTAAGGCCATAAAAGAAGAATTAAACGAATCTGAAGGTGTTGGAAAGAAAGAGTACCGCGAATTAATCGAAGCAGCAAATATGCCTGAAGAGGTTAAAAAAGTGGCCTTGGAAGAAGTGGAGAAACTGGAAAGACAGGGCCCTCACAGTTCTGAAGAAAATGTAATTAGAAACTATCTTGAATTACTGGTAAACCTTCCATGGGGCCCAAGTGAAATCAAAAACATCGACATCGAAGCTGCACGTGAATTACTTGATGAACAGCACTATGGACTTGATAAAGTTAAAGATAGAATTATCCAGCACATGACAGTGATGAAACTTAAACAGAACAAACAGGGATCCATTTTACTACTTGTAGGACCCCCAGGAACAGGAAAAACAAGTTTAGGAAGAAGTATCGCTGAAGCTTTAGAACGTAAATACGTAAGAATCAGCTTTGGTGGAGTTAAAGACGAATCTGAAATTAGGGGTCACAGAAGAACCTATCTGGGTGCATTACCTGGACGAATTATCCAGGGAATGAAACGTGCTGGTGAAAAAAATCCTGTGTTCATCTTAGATGAAGTGGATAAGCTTATGGCATCCTACAGTGGCGATCCGGCAAGCGCACTACTGGAAGTACTGGATCCAGAGCAAAATAACACCTTCTCAGACCACTACCTTGAAGTTCCCTACGATCTATCTGACGTATTCTTCATTGCAACAGCAAACGACATAAGAGGCATTCCAGGACCATTAAGGGACCGTATGGAAGTCATCCAGATCGGCAGTTACACCAGCCACGAAAAGTTCCATATAGCAAAAAAACACCTTGTAGATCTAATACTTGAAGATAACGGATTGAGTAAAACCCAGCTTCAAATTGAAGATGAGACAATTAAAACCATCATCGAAAAGTATACAAGAGAAGCAGGAGTAAGAGGACTTAAACGGCAGTTATCTGCAGTTGCAAGGGTTGCATCTGAAAAAATCGTCCTTGGTAAGGTGGAATTGCCATACGTTATTAGAGAAGATATGTTATATGACATTTTAGGCCATGAACTTATCCCGTACCAGCAGGCGGGCAAAAATAACCCTCCAGGAGTGGTTACAGGGCTTGCATGGACACCTGTAGGTGGAGATATTCTATTCATTGAAGGTGCCTTCATGCCTGGAACCGGTAAATTAACCCTGACCGGTCAGCTTGGCGATGTGATGAAAGAATCAGCAAAGATTTCAGAGACACTCATCCGTTCAAGGCTTGCATTTAACCTCAAGCACATAGAATTTGATAAAAAAGACTTACATATACACGTTCCATCTGGCGCTATCCCAAAAGACGGACCTTCTGCAGGAGTAGCTCTTTTAACCACCATAGCATCGCTTGTAACAGGCCATGAAGTTGATCCAAAACTGGCCATGACCGGTGAAATCTCACTTAGAGGAGCAGTTTTACCAGTTGGCGGGATAAAGGAGAAGGTCCTTGCAGCTCATCGTGCAGGAATAAAAAGGGTCATACTACCAAAAGACAATGAAAAAGACCTGGATGACGTTCCAGAAGATGTGAAGAATGAATTAGAATTCATCCTGGTTGAAACCGTGGAAGACGTTATAAAAGAAACCATTGGCATTGAATTACCTAAACCAATGATGTTCCATATGGAAGCAGGCCCTTTAAGGGGGGCTGGAGCATAAAATCCTTCAATACCCATCGTATTATCTATCCAGTTTTAAAAATGCTGGATGGATATTTTTATTTTAACCAGATTTTTTTTTATGGAAATTAGTTAATTCTAAAGCATCATAGCACTTAAAAAAGTTAATTATGTTTTAAATCAATTTTCAATATTCATTTTTATTACTTTTTAGAAATTGAATCTTAAGAATAAGTTATATAAACAAAAATAACATAAAACAAATTATATAACTTAAGTAATTATTATTCCTTATGCAGATGTTTAAAAGGTGGAAATATGGTTTCAAATGAAGAAATTAAAAGAAGGCTGGAATTAAAAAGAAAAGGTATAGATCCAGATGAAGAATCACATTTAAAAAAAGAGGCTCATGGAACTCCCTTAAAATCAAAGTCCTCAACCAAAAAAATGGTTCCTTGTCCTAAATGCGGAACCATGAATCTTGAATCCTCTAAATTTTGTATTAACTGTGGAAACCCACTACAAAAAGATAGAAAAGTAGAAATTAAATCAAAATCCGTTGTTTGCCCTGAATGCGGGGCAGGAAATGTCGAAAGTTCCAGATTCTGTATTGGATGCGGAAGAAATTTGATGGAAGCTCCAGATGAAGTAATGCCAGACGAGCCTGAAGAATCCTTTAAAGTTGAAGAAGCAGAGTCAGACACAAAAGAGCTATTGGAAGATGATTCAAATCTTGAAACTGATTTAGAAACCTCCGATGAATCCAAAAAAACCGACTTATTTGAAGAGATCAAAAAAGCAAAGGAATTGCTGGACATGGGTGCAATTACAGAAGATGAATTTGAAAAAATTAAAAATAAATACTTAAAACAGTTTGAATAGAAATATTTAATAGGATTTGTTATCTGGTGCATTTAGAATGGAAATTAATGAATTCCTCCACAATTTTTCTCCGTTTACAGAATTTCTTCCCCTATGCCTGTGCAGCATAATAAAATGGGAGAATGTAATGATATTAGGCAAATTATAATATCTAAATTAGTATTTTGAAGTATTTTTAATTTGCTATTATGCACCAATTTTAATAAAAAGAATTCATTTGTTTTCACTCCTTGTCATAAGCTCTGGATTTCCTTGAACTTTGTGCTGATAAATTGGAAATTTCTATCAATTAAATGGATTATATTTTCTATAAATTTTTTAAAAAAGTCTTCTCTATTTTTAAAATCCCTATCAACAGGCGTTGAATCAAGTTCATCAATAGCTTTTTCCTTATTTTGTAGGAGAACCATTTTAAAAAGATTTTCCTTGTTATTAAATTTTCTAAATAATGTCATTTCAATAAAACCAGCCTCTTCTGCCAGAGTTTTACTTGTTGCCGCTGTATAATCTCTTTCTGCAAATATCTTTAAGAAGTATCCATAATTTTTTTGGTTTTATCCACCACTTATCCCCTGTAAACTTGAATTATTTCATATGTTTTTTTAATTTAAAAATTCTTATTTTAATTTGGCCATTAACCCTGATTTTCCATAGATTAAAATTTTGTCATTATTATAAACTTTGTAATATTGTATTTAAAGCATTAATTTAAAAAAAATAATCATAGTTTTAAATGATTTTAATGTTAAAAATTGGATTTAGAAAGAAAAACTAAAAAATAGTGGCTAAGGAGAATGAGGGATAGTGGAATGTATGCGAAAATACCAAATTCAGTGTTTGAATTTCTGAATTTTAAAGGCGGGCGAATATTTTAAAATAAGGGACAAAATAAATGGAATCATGGAGAGAAAATAAAATTTGGTATGAAGTGGGTGATGTTACTTTGAAATGAAATCGCCAAAATCCAAATTAAAATACTCAAATTTAATGCCATCAACTTATTAATATCCTATTTAATTTCAATAATTTACTTAAAATGGCTTAGTTATTCTATAACGTCTTTATAATAAGTATTAATAACTAAACCATAATTTTATAATTAAAATCATTTCAGGCTTTTCTAATAATTATTACTTTATTTTATAATGTAATTAGACATACATTGCAAGTGTATTTATGTATGAAAGTATAAATATATTATCTATAATTTTACTTGTATTAAAATATTAGTAATTAATAATACTTAATTATTGAATCTACTTCATTCAATTGATTTTTTTTATGTATTTACTAATAGACGCATGAATTAATTATAAATCTGGAGAAATATCGTATTGGAATTGAAAATAAATTAACTCCTAAAAGTGGAAAATGCATTACTGAAGACAGTAAAGACCTGATTCCAGTATTTTAAACTCTTAAAAAATAAACATGAATTAGACAAAATATACTTAAAATCTGTTTTTATTTTTTTTTAAGTGATTCAACTGTCCATATGTCTCAAGTTTATCTCCAGAAAGTAAAGATATTGCTCCATGACCGCTGCAGACTAAACATTTCTTATTTTTAATGGATATTTCTTCATTTATTTTAGATGCAAGTTCTATGAGCGCCTTTCTCTCCTTTTGTGCCATTTTACCATGTACATTTACAGAGGTCATAAGATCCTTTGCAAGCAGGTTGTATCTCTTTCTATCCTCGCTTAAACTATTGAAGTTAATCAAGGAATCTCCTGTAAAAAGAAGTCCTTCATCAAAACACATGAAAAAAACCTGGCCATGAAGATGTCCACCTAAACTTTCAAGCACTTCAAATTGGAGATCACCAACTTTAAAGGATTGAATGACTGGAAAAGGACCTCTTGTTTTAATAATTTCTTCAGGGAAAACTTCCACGTTAACAGGTGGATTAAATTTTGAAAACATGTTAATCAATCGAGTATATACTTCTTCAAGGATGCATTCTTCAGCATTTGAACCATAAGCCCTATTAGCTTCCTCAATTATGTCCAGAGTGCCCTTATGCATAAATGATTTAACATTGTAAAAGCCTGCAGCACCGCAATGATCCGCATCTGCATGGGATATGTAAATGCCCTTTAGATTTTTAAGATTGATACCACAGTTCTGGAATAGACTTAATAAATCAGGGTGATAAATCCCATAGCCGGAATCTATAATAACCATCTCTTCTTGAACGTTAATAACATAAATATTTCCTCCGCATGGTGGTTGAATACAGTACAGTACCGCATTATTAGATAAATCTAATTTTTGAATGTCTGCATAAAATTTATCCCCTGAAGTATCTTTCAGGGTGTTTCCTGTTAACAGAATACTTTCAAATACTCTTTTAGGGTCTTCACCAAGTCGGGTTAGCTCCTGAACTATATGATTGATGTCATTTAGCAGTTTAATTAGAAAATCATCCTCTGCCCCAATTATCTCCCTTAACTTCTGGGCAAACTCTATATAAAAGACCGTCTCGTCGAGTTTTTCACCTTCAGTATCGTATTCCAGTATTTCCAGCCGATAATGGGACTTTAAATTTTCAAGAAGCATATTCACAGAAGAAGGATTATCTACAGTAAGGCTTACAGTTAATTTATCATGGCGTTTACTGCTATCATCATAATCCATGAAGCCTATATTCGCATTTGCAGAAGTAATATAGTTTAAAAATTCAAACAAAGCTCCTGGCTGGTTAGGGAGGTATATATCAAATTTTAAATAGTTTAAAGGTTTTAGAGAAGTCTGAAGATATCCAATTTCATCCAGTTTATCTCTGATATTTTGATATGAATATTTAGATGTGGATATTTCAAAAAATACTGTGTTCGGATCGATTTTACGATTGTAGTGAATACGGTGAATGTTGCCGTCATATTTCTTTGCAATTTCAGCCGCTTTATGCAGAGCTCCGGGTTCGTTGGGCATTCTGGTTATAAAGGAGAATTTCTCCATTTCCTCACCTTATATCTTTAATTAAGAAAGTTACAAAAAAAATAAAAATTAATTTTAAGCTCTAAAGAAAACATCGACTCCTTTATCTTGTAAATATTCCTTTACCTGTTTTACGCTGAATGTGCGATAATGGAAAACTGATGCCGCTAGCAATATGTCTGCTCCACCCTTTTCCACTGCATTGTAGAAATCTGAAAGCTTTCCAGCCCCACCAGATGCAATAACCGGTATATTAACCGCATCAGAAATGGCCTTTGTATATTCCAGGTCGTAACCAGCCTGTGTGCCATCGCCGTCCATGCTTGTAGGCAATATAACACCTGCACCCATCTCCTCGCACTGCGCTGCCCATTGAACTGCATCAATTCCTGCAGGTCTGGTTCCTCCAGACACCACAACTTCAAATCCTGAGGGCATATCATTATTCCTTCGCCCGTCAACTGCAATGGTTAAAAACTGTGAGCCAAACTCTTTTGAGGCACTTTTTACAATCTCTGGGTTTTTAACTGCTGCACTGTTAATGGATACATTGTCTGCCCCTGCATCCAGGGTCAATTCAATGTCTTTCAGGGTTGATATCCCTCCACCAACTGTAAGAGGTATATCAATTACTGGTGAAACCCCCTTTACCCATTCAAGACGTGTTTTTCTGTTTTCAAGTGTTGCTGCTATATCCAGCATGGCCAGCTCGTCAGCACCTTCCTTCTGATAGAGGGCTGCGTTTTCAATGGGGTCGCCGGCATCCTTTAAGTCCACAAAATGAACTCCCTTTACCACTCGCCCCTCCTTCATATCGAGGCAGGGCATTATTTTAACCTTTTTCATTCGAATCTCCAATTAAATTATTTATTAATCTATTGGACTGTTCTATAAAAAAGGTTTTTGTGAGTAATTGAAATGATAATAGAAAGATAATTTATTCAGATTGAAGTTTTTCTTTGATTGGCCCTGCATCTGGATAGTTCCATCTCAGCTATTTCCAGTTTGTTTTAGTTCTTTTTAGCTCTCTTTTAGTCATTATATTCTTGATCCAGAAGCTTACATCGACAACTGCAGCAGGAGTAGCTGTAATCACTTTTAGTCATTATATTTTGATCCAGAAGTGGATTGTCAGGACAAGAGCACTATAATAATAATTAAAATTTAATTCAATTAATTCGTCTAATAATGTTAGTCTGTGGACAAGGAGCACTATAATAATAATTAAAAGCAAACCAATGGTTATACCAGCAGCAGATGTTGTCCAGAGCAGACTGAATCCATAAAACGGCATAAGTAACTGCAGCTAAAAGCCCTAATACCACTGCAATTAATTAAAATAGTTTTTAAACAGTCCTCATGCATGCAATAGCCTCATTTCACTACATTATTTATTAAGTTTATTATTGATAATATTTTTTAAAATGAATTAAAAAGAGAAGAAAATAAATTTTTAGAATTTATTTCTATCTTTCGTGTTTTTTTATATCCTATTATTTTGTTGGAGTAGAAGGAACTGCCTTTTCAGTTAAATAAGCTCCATGGCTAATAATTAAAAGAGCAATTATGCCTTCAGTTAACTGTGGAAACTCTAATTTATCTGGCGTATTTGCAGTTTTTATCATTGTTACATATATTAGAATACTATATGCTACAACAACAATAATAGTAAAAAAGAACATCTGTACCTTGGCCATATCAATACGTCTACAATTCGCTAGTTCGTCGCCTGTAAACATATCAGTGAATTTAGCTTGATCTATTTCCTGATTAACGCAAACTGTTCCTTCAGCCCTCATTTTTCTTTCTTTTAATTTCTTATCATAGTAATCTTCTCTTTCTTGGTCCACTATCTTTAGATCTTTTTTAGTGCTTAATATTAATGGAGAACCAACAAGAGATGAAACACTGATACCTATGATTGCCCAAAGTTGCCACGGCACACCTATTTTTAAAGAGTTTGCTAAAAGCTCTAAACTATCAACCCCTGGAAGAATTGCAGCAGCTTTAATTCGAGCTAATGCCATTGCAAAGAATGCTGATAATATAATTAGTGTCCATACTACAGTTTGAAATCTGGAAAGGCTCATTTGGTTACGTTCATCAACTAAAATTCTATTCCAATTACCTTTTGTATATCCTAAAAGAGCAAAAAATCCAAAGAGTAACACAAATATTAATATCCAATTAAGAGGCAGTGGAGCTAAATAGCCTGCAACAACCATTAAAATAATTAAAAAACTGCCTATAATTGCGGTTCTTTTGCTATGTGGATCGATTATTTTTGTTTGACTTCCTTCTTGAGACATTTTCAACCCCCTTATTTATCAAATAAACATTGAATATCTAAAATTTCACTCTAAAAAGAATAACACCCCCCATAAAAATTCTAATAATCTTATTATAATATATGAAAATTCACAACAATATAATTATTAAGAAAAAAACTGTGATAGTAATCACATACATATAAAACTAAAGCTAAGAATTTATTAAACTCAATAAATAAAATATTAACATGATACCTTTAAATGTAATATCCTCAATAATCGATGCAATAACCAATTTTATAAACGCAGTAATTAATACAATACTCGTTTTAGGGGTTGGAATAATCTATGGCATTATCATTGCCATAATTATTGGTTCTGCAGTGCTTGGAATTATTAAGGCAAGAAAAAGATTTAAGAAGAAGGATTAAATTATAGAATATGAATTAAAATCTTCTAAATTATAGAATATTATTACTCTTTTATAAGAATTGAGTACTATTTTGTGCAAAATGATCTATAAAAAAATTAATTTTTAATAAGTTTCTAGAACCTTCAATCTGATTTCTAAATATTTATAATACATAATTATATCTAAAAATGCTTTTTTAATCATCAGTTAGCTTTAAAAAGATTTTTAATAGTGTTGACTTATATCAAGAATTGATAATAGTAATACTATTTATACAAGTTATAATAATATATATACATGCAGTTAACTAATAAGCACAAGAAAATCAAACTGTATAAGAATAACTATTAAACAAAGAAATCGAAGAATAAATGGAATTAGAGCATGGATGATAAAGCTAGGAGTTTATGTTGCCAGGTAGATGAAAAATTGTATAACGAATTTAAAAGAGCAGCTATAATCAACTACGGGTTTCATAGAAGCACGAGAATAGCTTTAACAGAGGCCATCAATGATTATATAGAGAAAACCAAAAAAAAGCTCTATATACCTGAAGAAACAACACTTTTTTAGTGTAAGAGAGGTGATACGGGTTTTAGTTTGTAATAGGGAGGTGAAATGGTTTTTATCTACACTCATAGATACTCGGGGTTCAATGGCACCAAAAACCACACCGCATTTTGATACCCCCTTAAATTTAAAGGGAACGGTTCAGAACGAACTTAATTCCACTTGTTTTAAATCGTTTCTGAACCCATTATTTATTTTATCTAAAAAATTAAGATTTTTTTAAATATTTCATCTAAAATTATTCCACCACTTATATTTTTAATTCCTGTCACTAAATACAGGTTTAATGCCTTCCATAGAACTTTCTTTTAATCACCATGTGGAGATTCTACCACATGACTTCCAATATCTATGACCCATCAAGTTCATGCCCCCCTCATAATCAATATATTTGCATTACCTTTTAAATATGGTTTAATGTGTTCTGGAGTCCACACGTAAAATTTCTAAGGTTTATATCCTTAAACTGAATTTTTCAACTATTTTTCAAGTTTTGCATATTTTTATTTCTGTTCTACCTTCTTTTTTTAAGTAGTTTATCATCTTCTACGTGATTGATGCTTCCTTCGAGACTTTAAAATCAAAGATTTTAATGCATCAAATATGAAATGTTTGAATGCTGTTAAAATCAAAAGATTTATTAAAAATAAAAATAAGTACTGTGAATTTTCCATCATATTAGAGGATTATTAGGCCTTAAAAGATATTATAATACCTCTAAATTTGCATTACGTATTTCATGGCCGTTAAGCCGTATTTTAAAGGGTATTTCACGATAAATGCCCTTAAGATCTTCACGCAGGTTTTCCATAGATTCTGGATCAGGTGAAAACAGAAAGACTGCACCTCCTCCACCTGCACCCAGAGGAAAAGCAGTGCAGTTGCAGGCCATGGAACGTTCCAGTAAATCAAGGGAACCTCCCATATACTCTTCACAAAGATTCACTCTTATTTTACGGTATTTATCTATTGATTCAATGACCTTATCCCATTTATGTAATCTTAAACCTTCGCTGAATTCATAAGCTACTCTTATTTTCTGTGAATGAAGTTTATATCCCTCTTCAGTTTGTAAGGCATTTCTCCATATTACATTTACCTCAGAACTCTGGCGAGAATGGCCAGAATGGAAAATAGCCATTCTCTCTTCTAAAAGATGGTATTCTTCAGGTTTTATAAGTTCATATCGTAAAGATTCGCCATAACCAGTGCCTGGATTTCCAGGGATTCCCCATGGAAACCACACGTAATCCATCACCCCACCAAAAATAACATTGGACTGTTCCTGGGTTCCAGTAAGACTTACACCAAAACCCTGTTCAATACGAGAAGCTAAAGATATAAGTTGAATTCCATTAAAGGGCCTTCCAGCTAATTCGTTTGCAAGTATACAAACCCCAATTGCTGCTGTTGATGACCCCCCAAGTCCTGAAGATTGTATACCCTCCCTAAGATTCTTTAGGACAAATTTTACGCCTTTAAGGTTGAATATTTCAAGAATTTTAAGCAGCCAATTTTCTTTAACTGGAACAACCTCTCCTGGAGCTGCTGTAACTTCTGTTTTATATTCAACAGATTTAACGCCTATAAGATCTGGATCAAAGGGGTGAGCTTCGATTCTGGTCCCTGTGTCTATGGTTATGCCCACCGTTCTTGGAAGATCCCTGGTCCATTTTCTTTCTGGATCATCCTTTTGTGGTATTTGTGGTAATCTCCAGAATGTCTGCTGAAATTCGCTTAAATCCAGGCTGGAACCTGGTCCATCTATTCTATTGTAGGCAATAACTTCTGGTAAAGCCCCTTCTTTTTGGGCCCTTTTTAAGAGATCATGGAGCTGAATATAAAACACCTGCACTATTAAATTAAAAAATTGGAGATATCTAATTCAATTCAAAACGAGCTTCTTCAGTTTTCCCTGATTTAAGTTCCTGTCTTTCATACATAACAGCTTCAATATCCTTTAGCTGATCAGTCACCCACTTATTGAGGTCATTTTTATAAACCGCTTCCCTTGCAATTTGAATCTTACAGGATTTAGTTTCTTCATCCATTGATAAGGCCAAATCAATTGCTTCAGCGGTTTGCCTTAAATCATATGGATTTATACAAATTGCACCGCCTTTTAGCTCTTCATAGCATCCTGCGCCGGTTGAAAGAATTAGTGCACCATTATTATCGTTTACAATGCTTCCTTCCTTAGCCACGATGTTCATCCCATCCAGTATAGGATTAACCATTAAAACATCGTATTTTTTCAAAAGAGCAATTACCAGATCGTAATCTCCTCTGCAGATGTATTTAACTGGCTCCCAGTCCGGAGTACCATATTTTTCGTTGATTTCTTTAACTATGTCCTTTATTTTATCAGTATATTCTCTGTAGATCTTTATATCCTGTCTTGTTGGCATTAGTGTGGCCACAAATTTAACTTTTCCCCTCCATTCAGGATATTTTTCAAGGAACATATCATAGGCCCTGAATCCTCTTATAATGTTTTTGGATAAATCAGCCCTGTCTGTTCTGTAAATAAGCATGCAGTCTCCAATCATTTCATCTACTTCTGCTTCTTTTGCAATTACATTTTCACTTTTTGCACGTTTATGAAGCGTTTCTACATCAACACTGATTGGATAGGTTCTTACATGGCAGACATGTCCATTATAGAGGATGTCTCCCACCACTTCATCTACAAGGGCTATTGGAAGGATCTGTCTTATTGTCTGAAAGAAATTGTTCATATAACGAGGAATATGGAATCCAAGAACATCATTGGCAAGCATTCCGTCCAGTATCTCTGTTTGCATATGATTTGGAAGCTGCTGGAATATTTCTGGCGGTGGGAATGGGATATGCACAAAGTGGCCCATAAGAACACCCGGCTTTTGTTTTCTAATAATTTTAGGTGTTAAATAAATATGATAATCCTGTAACATTACAATGGGTGTTTTATCGGTAGAATTAATATCTTCTAAAATAGCTTCTGCAAATTTGGTGTTTACGTGCAGATAAGAATCCCATGCCTGGTGCAGTTCCTCGTCTGCACATGGCGAATATGGTGGATTCCACATGGAATGGTGAATAAACCATAATAATGGATTGGCGAATTTGCCGTTAAACCTATTAAAAATTTCATCATCGGTTTTTATAAATCTAAGATAATATTCAGGGTTTTCCAAGGGTATAGGAACCTTAGAGTTGTATTTATCGTTCATCTTATGGTCACATTCCCCGATTGCAGAGGAATACCATGTTCCATTGGTTTTTTCAAGAAAGGGTATCATTGAGCCAACTATACCTCCAGCTCCTCTTATTAGTTCGATTCTCCCCTTTCCATCTCTTTTAAAGAGTACCGGCCCTCTATTCGAGGCAACTATTATTTCTTTGTCTTGTAGAAATTCAGAATTCATTTTTGCATCTCCAGTAACATTTAATTATTGGACTTTTAAGTAATGGGCATAATTTAGAAACCAATTGAACATAAAACTTAGTTTAAACCGTGAATTGTACCTCCCCAATTGGTTCTATCTTTATCCCAGACTTTTTACAAGTGATTTTATTATTTATTCAATATTTAAACTTTTATTAAATTATTAAAGTATTTAAAAATAACCAAACCGTTAATAAAAAGTTTAAAATAAGTTATTAACAGTTTTAAATAATTTAAAAATGAAAAATTGGTTTATAAGATCATTTCACAAAATAAATCTTCCCTTAATAGTGATTATTGTCTTATGAATATTAAGTAAACTAAATGAATTAGATTTAAAATAAAAAAATGCATATATTACTGAGATCCATCTAAATTTCAGTCCAATAAACACTTCAAGGCTGCATAAAATCAAATATTTTTGGATAAAAACCCCTCTTATGCTTGAAGTTCATAAAAGAAATCCATATAAATGTCGACATAAATTATCAGGTGTTAAATTGTGCAACAAATATTTGATGCAATCTGGGGAAAAAAGATCTCTCTATGCCTATTTAATTAGAAAAACCCGGATAACCATCTCATTATAAAATGAGTTCTATTCAGATGATTCTAAACTTAAAACTGGTTTATCAATGGATTTGAGTAAATTCAAGGAAGCAGCCAAAAAACTTAATTTAAATATAGATTAAAGATTGAATACTCCACTGGATTTACTAATATGAAAATTCTGTTTTTTTATAATTCCACTCGTTTCTACTTATTTAATCCAATTTATCCTCTGTAACTTTTTTAGCCCTATTTAAGATCCACCAATATTTTTTCTCCCTCAACCCTTACATCATATGTTTTCAAGGGCCTTGGAGACTTTAAAACTTTACCTAAAGATAATTTAACCCCGGTCCAGTCTGTCCAACGGATTACATGGCCATCGGCAAGGTCAAACTGGCTGTGATGTCTTGGGCAGGTAACTACTGTTCCTTCAAGCCTACCTTTGGAGAGGTCACCCCCCATATGAGGGCAGCGATTATCAGCAGCATAATAATCGTCTCCCGCCCGGGCTAAAAGAATTTCATGTCCATTTACCTTAGCCATTTTCATATTAACATCCATTAATTCATCTTTTGTAGCCACTTCTTCAAAAACCATTTAATCTCTCCTTACTTTTTTCATTAATTAATTATATTAACTTTTTATAATAAGTTCTTATAAGTAAATCAAGTATTCTTTCAAAAAAAAATTAATTATCATAATACTAGTAAAATCTCAAAAAATGTCATAGATCCAATGCTCTAATTAAATTTTGATGGGATATTTTCCTTTTCATTAAACGACTGGGAATTAAATTTCTATTAATATTGTAATAATAACTTGTGTAAATATGATAAAACCAGCAATAACTCCAGTTTTAGGAATATTTATTGTAATTAGAAAGGGTGCCGCTAAAAGCAGGGATATTATTAATTTACCATGCTTACCCATTAACTATAAAAACTCTTTTAAAGGAGAATTTAGATTAACTCCTCTTTGTTAATTGATATGAAAATTTCAAATATTTTCATGATATTTATTAACTGTTTTAATGTCTTTTTATGATGAATAAACCGTTCAAAAGACAGCATTTACATGGTAATAATCAAATTATAACTTTTAACATCGTTCAATAGAGGGTTTTTAGAAATTCTCAAAATAATATCTTCTTTGGGAACCTTTTCATGAATTTCTGGCGGCATCCTGGAAAATTCACACTGCTCACCTGTATGTTTGGCCATATTTTATATTATTATTAAATATTATTACCCTTAAGATCAATTATAATTCCCCTAATAAAATGAGTTTTATAGACAAAATTTATGAAAAATCACCATTTCCTGAATAATTGTTATGATTAATGAATAAATATGAATAGAATTGATATTGAAGCCATAAGAATAAGTATCATGGAGTTAATATGATGGAAAATGCCTTAAAATATTTAATAACTTCATTATGAGGATTAATTGTAATTTACAACTCTTTGATTCTAAAAGAGTTGATTGTAACATTTTTTCCCCATGTTACCCTTTGTATGCATTTAACACCCTTACAAATATTTACTGCTGGCTCCAGACAGTGCATATGGGGGTTAATATTACTTACACTGCATGGATTCAGTGTCTAATAATTATTTAGTTCCAGAATATAATTTCTGGATTTCATTAGCTTTAGTGGTGATTGTTTTATATGATAATTGTTTCAATTTTTGTTTTAAAGTATAAAAAAGATATTAACCCATTGAGCAAAATGCAGTTAAAAAAGTAAAAAAAAATTAATCAGTAAATTTAGTGGTTAATAGTAGTTTTGGCTCAGGGAAGTTTTTACCATCACCAGCAACGATATAGAAGTCAATAATAAAATTTTCTTCTTTTTCAGCTAATTTAAGAGCTTTTATTTCTTCTTCCAGTCTTTTTACGTGGCATTTAAAGCCCATTAAGATTATCCTCCCTTTATTAAACTATTCCATCTGAATTAGGAACGACACGACATATTTCAGATGTAAGATAATCGGTATGTTATGCCGTTCTAAATTGGCTATATCTTCTTTAGGTAAGTCAATTGGAGTGGTTAGATTTTATGACTTACAATATTATATTATATATTTTTAGATAAATAAATATTACTATATTATTATTAAATTTTACTAATATACCTCTGCTCTATATTCTGTAAAGTAAGATTGTTAAAAAATAGATCAATCAGGATAATAACATGAATAATCCTAAATAAAACCTGAAAAATACGGCGAAATCTAACAAAGATAATTACAACCATTAAAACAGTATAATAGAATTAATTAGCATCTAATTACGCTAAATAACTTTTCATAATAGAAATTCAAATAAATCAACATTTTTCTTTGATTTGAAGTATTTCTCCATTCAAGCATTGATTTTTTATCAAAGACTGCATATGCCTTTGAGCGGCCCAAATATCCCCATACTTCAGCTTCTGGGGTTTCTTTACCATATACATTTATCAGATACAATGGATCAGTGCCATCACTTTGTGTTTTTTGAATGTGGATTTCTATGTGGGGATATTTTTCCATTGCCTCTTCTACCCTTTTTTTAAAATCAAGATTCTTTACTTTCATATGTATTAATTTATATCTGTTGTAGATATAAAATAGTATTAATTATATGGATTAAATTGATACTTTTAAAAACGCTTAAGGAGTGGTTAAGATGGAAATAAAATTGCATAAAAGTATAGATATCAAAATTAAGGACTTGCATAACCTTAAGGATGCAGAAGATAAGGTGGACAAGGTCTTAGAAAGCCTGAGGGCAGAAATACTGGAAGAAGTTGAAGATATATTAACAGAAGAAAGTGAAGGTTGTTAATGATGTATTACAAAAATAGTTCATATCTATAATTGAATGCATGAACAGATATGCATTTAGGAGTGAAGTATCCCCCCCAATTTAGAAGAAATGCAGCTCATGTAGATTTTTCAATTAGATTCCTTGAATTTTGCCAATGGCATAAAAGTGGGAAAAACTGAAGATTGACACTACAATGTGGCTTATGAATAGATAGAAGATTAAATTTTTAAAGAGGAGTTATTTTTATGATAAATGAAAATAGGGATGTAGGAACAGATATTATTCGGTTTCATAGAATCATTACCCGTAGTCTGAAAATTGTAATTCAAAATGTTAACCGATTTTTGGAAATTGAAGCCATAGAAAAACAAAAACGAGAAGGTTTCCTTAAATACATTCAAACCTTTTCAACAGTGATGGATGCACACCACATTCTTGAAAATGAGAGGATATTTCCCTACTATAGGGATAAGTTACCTGATGCCCCTTATGATCGATTAATGACCCAACATAAATGGATTAAGACATCATTATCAGAAATTAACAATGGAATTAAAAACTTAAAATCTAATTCAGATGAATTAGAATCACTAAATTTACTTAAAACCAGTTTAAAGCAAATCGATAAGATATGGCATCCCCATATGCGAATTGAAGAGGAACAGATATATGAACGAGTGGGAAGTTTGAATCCAGGACCAGAAGAAAATAATACTCTCAAAGAAGAGTTTTCTCAGTTTTTTGGGGAGCATGCTGAACCTGCATATCTGACAGTGCCTTTTATGTTGTATAATTTATCCCCTGAAGATCGTGCCATAATTGCTCAAGGATTTCCAGAAGTGGTAACAAAAAAACTTGTTCCCATTGATTGGAAAGATAAATGGAAACCAATGCAACCCTTCTTATTATAATGAATCAAAAAAAACGCCTGAAAGTAGAAAAATCCGAAATCAATGATTTTTAATTAAACCCAAACTTAATAATTATTAAAGAATATAATATATTTAATATTTGGAGGTTGAATTATGAGTAAATATGAAGATATTTTAAAGGATATTGAAGAAACACTGGGCATCGTCCCAGGTTACATGAAAGCTCTGCCAGAAGATGTCTTAATCCACGATTGGGGCCTCTATAAAAAATATTATCTTGGGGAAACTAAAATCCCCGCCAAATACAAGGAAATGATAGGTCTGGCTATAGCGGCAAATATAAAATGCCCATACTGCCAGTATGATCATCTTGAAGCAGCCAAAATGGAGGGAACTACAGAGGAAGAACTATCTGAACTATACTATCTGGCCAGTTTCACTTCCAGATGGAGTGCTATGCTACATGCACAAAATTATAACTATGAAGCCTTTAAAAAAGAATCAGAAAAGATAAAAAAACATTTAGAGAAAAAATCATCAAAATAAAAAATCTCTTGTATGCATTGCCTAATTATATCCTCTTGCTTTTCTAAACTTATCAGGAGGTTCAATAAACTGCCTGAAACTATCACTGAAATTTTCATTTTTGTAGATGTTATTTAGGACTATTAGGTAGTCTATATTCCGGCAAAGATAAAAAATTTAATTTATTCTGCTTTTGTATTAATTGTGAAAAAGGTCACATAACAGCCAAAAAAGGTGAATAGAATCACAAACCGTGCAATATTATTTATACAACTTATTCCTTAAATTATATTAGCGGCAAAATCAGTGTGTAATCACGAAAGGCGTAAAATAATTTAACTCAGTTTTCAGGTGATTAACCATTATAAATTTATACTAAAAAGACACATTAGCCGCTAATTCCTCCAATGGATTAAAAAAAAATACGGTTCGGCAGCTATCTATAATATCACCTTGCTCTTACTGTTGCTGAACCGTAAAACATGAGTATTTTTTCCCCTTTTAATAAGCAGGAAATGAAAAAATTTTTATTTCCAATCAGGACTATAACGAAGTAAAAATATAAAAAATTAGCCCTGCCCATATGAAACTGTGCGGGATAATGTTTGGAGGTGAAAGGCAGGGCTATAATCAAATGATTAAAATAAAAATAATTAAAGATTTAAATTTTCTAACCTCTGGTAATATTAATATTGTCTTATTCCTTATGAACCTTTCTGTTAGTATTTACTAATATGTAATAAATAATTTGTTTTCCTAATATTAAGTATTCTCTATTTGGAGAACTGAAAGTTTTTCTCTTCTAAGGAATCTAAATTCCTTAATTTGTATTTCCTTTCACCTATAATACAATTTTAGCCATACGGTTGCTAATTATTAAGGGAAATAAATATTTTAATAGAATTTGGATTTTATTTATGGGAATGAGGTGGAAAATCTTCATGCTCATGATTTGCAATACTATGGTATTTTTCTCCTGATGCATTTAGTGGATCAATGTGAATTGTAGCATTAGATAAGTATTTTAAATGGTGTAGGAGCTCATGTCTTACTTCCTTTGCTATTTCATGCCCTTCTTCAACTGATAACACTGGATCCACTGCAATATTTACTTCTGCATGTAGTCTGTGTCCTAACCATCTTACTCTGATTTCTCCAACGTCTTGAACACCATTAATATGTGAGATTGTGTGGTTTATTTCATCAATGACTTCAGGATCAACTCCATCAAGCAGTCGAGTAAATACGGATTTACCAGAGTCCCAGACAATTTTTAAAATTGTAAATGTAATTATAAGTCCTACTATGGGGTCTGCTAATGGATAACCTAACCATACTCCTATAGCACCTATTAAAACAGCGAGACTGGTTAAACCATCTACTCGGGCATGATAACCGTCTGCAATTAAAGCTGCGCTGCCTATTTCTTTACCGATTTTTATACGGAATAATGCAACGATTTCATTTCCAGTAAAACCTACTATTGATGCTAACATCACCGCCCATATTAATTCTATTGGTTGTGGATTGAAAAATCTGTTAATGGACTCGTATCCTGCAAGTATAGCGCTTAATAGGATTATTAGAACTATTGCTACTCCTGCAAGGTCTTCTACTCGGCCATAACCATATGTAAATCGTTTACTTGCTGCTCTTCGTGCAAGAAGGAATGCTATCCATAATGGAATTGCAGTTGCAGCATCACCAAAATTATGGATGGTATCTGCAAAAAGTGCAACACTACCTGTTAAGAGTACTATAATGAGTTGTAATAGAGCGGTTGGAAATAGTCCTATAAAAGACCATTTTACTGCCCATATTCCTCTCTCTGTTGTAATTATTGATGGATCAACTGCTCCATGTGTATGTCCATCGGAATGTTCGTGTTTGTTAGGATTATGGTTTGACATTTGAAACTCCATTTTTATTACTTTCGTAACACGATTTTACATAAAAATAAGTATTACATTTTTTGATTTTACTTATAAAGGATGTAATACTTCATTTTATAAATAAGTTGTGACTGTAATCTATTTTAATACGATTTTATTACTAATCTACAGTTTATTTTTTTTTGGTAATATTACAGCTTAGAGAAGATTTTCAATTTTCTAAAGGGTAAATTAAGGTTTCAATTAAAAAAAAAGTAGAATTTTTAGCCTGTTTAATCAATAATTTCTGTGGTAGAATTTTCTTTTAGGGGTGTTAATAAAATCTTATCAATTTGATGACCATCCATGTCAACTATTTCAAATAAAAACCCGTTCCACTTAAAAGTTTCTGCCACTTCAGGGATTTTGCCCAGGTAAACCATTACAAAACCACCCATAGTACTGTAATCGTTACTTTCTTCTTCAGGTAACTCACTAATATCAAACAAATACTTGAATTTTTCCACAGATAAAAAACCATCTATTAGCCATGTTCCGTCTTTACGTTTAACTGCTTTAGGTTCATCTGGCTCATCTATTGCAGGAATGTCCCCAACTATAGCTTCAAGAACATCATTAAGAGTAATAAGCCCTTCTATACTTCCATATTCATCTAAAACAAGTGCCATGTGCACATATTCGCCAGATTTTTTAAATAATTTTAATAGTTCTAAAGCATGCAAACTCTCAGGTATAAGAAGAGGTTTTCTTAAAAATTTTTTTATGTCTATGGGTTCATTTTTCAAAGCAGGGTTAATTAATTCCTTGACCTGGATCACCCCTAAAAAATCATCCAGACTTTCTTTTCCAACAGGAAATATTGCTCTTTCACTTTCTATTATCTTTTTTTGCATTACTTCATCTGAATCCTTTATATCCAACCATATTATGTCTTTTCGTGGCTTCATTATAGAATTAACCCTTAAATCGTCTAAACTAAACACTCTTTTTATTATTTCCTGTTCTGCCTTTTCAAATGTTCCTGCTTGAGTTCCTTCTTCTATTAAAAGTTTTATCTCATCTTCTGTGATGGTTTCTTCTTTAACGTCTTTTACTCCTAAAATACGTAGGACAAACTCTGTAGAAGCACTTAAAATATAAATAACAGGCATAGAAATCTTAGATAAAGTTTTCATAGGCTTTGCTATTTTAGCAGCTTTTTTTTCGGGATTATTTAACCCCAGTCTTTTAGGAACCAGTTCTCCAATAATTAAAGTTAGATACGTAATGATCAATACCACAATAACCACGCCGATAATCTCACTGTATGGTGCAAGAGGTCCTATGGTAGTGAAAAATGTTCCAATTTGTTCTGCAATCGTTGCTCCACCAAAAGCACCAGCAAGTATTCCAATAAGGGTTATTCCTATTTGTATTGTGGAAAGAAAACGGTTAGGTGAATTTGCAAGTTCTAACGCTGTTTTGGCTTTTTCATTACCTTCATTTGCCATTTTTTGAAGTTTAAATTTTCTTGATGATACAATAGCAATTTCCGACATTGCAAAAATACCGTTTAAAATAATTAAAATAAGAATTATAGAAATTTCCAATAATGTATTTGCCATTAACTAATCCTCACCTATAATAAACTAATGTTACACTTAAAGGTTATATGATCTAATAATTTATACTTTTGTATTATTGGTTTATATTTCTATTTTTTATTTTTTTTGTAAATAATAAAAACTGTTACAGCTATTAGTAGTCCAGTTATCACTATTTCTTCAGATATAGCAATCTTAGATTCTATCTGCCAGTATAAGCTTCCGAATTGCCATGCTAAAAATCCCAGAACAAATGCTCTTACTAAAGTCCCAAAAAAGGTTACAGAAATGTATCTTTTTATATCATATTTAACAAAACCGCAAAAAGCGCTGATAACAACGCTTGGCACTATAGGGAGTGCTCTTGCAGTAAAAATTGATAAATCCATTAAATTATTTTCCAAATATTTTTCTTCAGTTTTTTCTATTTCCTTCCATGACAATCCAAGATATTTCCCCCATCTATCAACAAACGGCTTGCCTAACTGGTAGACTACACCGTAAATAAATAAGGATCCTATCGTAACCCCTGAAGCTGCAGGTAATGCTATAGAAAAGAAAAGCCTTTCAAACGCTTGAAATGAGAAATGGGAATTTCCCATTATAAAAAAGCTAGATCCCATTATAACTGCTGTAGAAGGGATTGGGGCGATTATTTCCTCAAGAATACTCCCCAAAAATATACCATATAAACCATAAGTAATTATAAATTCTTCTAAAAATAGAGTTAACTCTGCAAACATGGATTAAACCTCTAAACAATAATCCCCATATTAATTTCTTATAAAAGTTGCTTTAATCGTAAAAAAATAGATCATTTTGTGCTTTTGCAGTTTATTCTAACTAGTAAATTCTTATATATATACTTTCACCCATACAAAGGAAAAAGGTTTTTACATCGATGCTGGATTAATAATAGGATAAAATGTTCCCAACAGTTTTTAGCATTAACAAACCCATTTTTTTGATATTCTAAATTTCCACGTGAAAAAGGATAAATGAGTTTATAAATGGGGTGAATATAAGTTTTTTTTGCATAAATCCCGGAAATCCTCGAATTTGAAGTATTATTATCATTAAAAGATAAATTTTTCCACTCATTTACTGCCTCAAACTTATTAGATTCTAATATCTTTATATTATTTCCCTTAATTTAACTCATTCTTCATCTTAAACCGAACTGAAAAAAATATCATACTTATTAAACATTATTATTGTTTTTGGATTGCTTTCAATGGCCAGTATCCTCTTTCCCTGCCATGTTGGAAAAATGTTTTAAAGGGGGGGCAATTTTTAACCTCAAAAATAAATAAGAAAAATAGAAGGAAATAAACATTAATTATAATCATAAAGCTGATCTTCTTCACTATCATAAACATACGTGTCTTCAAGTCAGAAACTGCTGTATATCGTCCATCATCACTGTATGCGTATCCATATCCATCTTGTGTAGTACCGTAGGTGACTCCTGTGTTCTCGTCATGATAAGCTGTTTCAATTTCGTCAGATAAAGAATCTTCTGATGTTGTGCTAGTGCTATCTGAACTTGAAGTGCATCCTGAAATCCCTATAATCAACAATATAAAGACTGCAAAAATTCCTGCAATTACTTTGCCATTTCCCATAATTTTCACCTCCCTTATGTTTTTAAAAAAAAAATGTGGATATTCACATCCTCGCCCTTCTGCTGAACCTGGCCATTTCGCCAACATCATCATTTTCAAGTTCCAGACTTTTAAAAAAGGATGCTTGAATTACCTGATCATTAAATAATAGTACTGAACCCACATATGAGTCGCTGGCAAATCTGTAATCCCAGCCATATCCAACAGAGTCATGTTTGCTTTCATTGCATTTTATAATGTCTTTAATCAATTTTTTGGCTTTCTGAACTGTATCATATGATTTGGTTTGCTTTTCTTCCCTTTGTACGAGGGCTTCAAGTGCATAGCTCTTAATCAATTTTTTGTGCAGATCCCTGTAGGCTGATTTGCGGGAAACAACGTCAAATCCCATTATTTCACCATTAATAAATACTATGAGTCCTTTCTGTCCTTCGACTACTTCAAATGCATTGATGTAATCTTTCAGATCATCGTCTCTGGCTTCATATGCATCTCGCATGGCGCCTGTTTTTGAGTTTACCCCCATTATATCGTGCAACTGGTGAACTTCATCCCAAACAGCGCCCTGATCAGAACTGTAGGTCCCATTTCTTTCAACTGATATTTTTACTGATGCAGATTTCACATTCCTTACCCTGTGTGATGCGATTGCATCCGAATCAACAAAATGGTCTGATCTGTAGGACCATCTGCCCTCTTCAACGCAGCTTACAGGGATGATGGTTTCAGATTTTTCTTTTAGAAGTATTGATGTATTAACAATTCTATTCTGCTTTGCACCTACGAGTTCTTCTCCATCAAGTACAAGTACAGGTATATCTGCCTCGTTAATTACTTTAAGTTCTGGAACATGTCCTGATTCATCCACTTCGGTGATTTTTAACAGATCAAGTTCCAAGGCTTCTTTTAAGGTGAAATATTCAATTCCATAACCTGAATCTTTTAATACAGGAATTACAATCATTTCCCCCGATTCCTGCACCTCTCCCATCTGAAGGCTTTCCAGATAATTTTTTATTGCCGCATCCATTTTATCACTCCCCCATCCAATTTTTGGTTAATTTATTAAATTTAAGCTGAATCCATATCTCTATTTTTAAAACTAATGTTCATTTACTTTCTGATTCATAATTATTTAATGCAATTTCAATGTTATCCATTAATTCATCCATATTGAATGGTTTTAAAATAATATAGGACGGTTCTGTTAATTTAGTCTCTTCAAGAATCTTTTCATCGATATAAGTTGCAAGGTAGATAATAGGAACGTCCAGAAATTCCATGATTCTTTTAGCTGTTTTTATCCTATCAGCCAAGTTCAAATCTATTATAATCAGATCTGGCTTTATTTCCAGGGCTTTTTCTAATCCTTTTTTGCTTGAAGTGGAGATGAATGTCTCGTATCCCGATTCTACCAGAGTCTTCTGGATTTCAAGTGCAACGATGCATTCATTTTCGATTAAAAGTATCTTTGAAGCTTTCATTAAACAAAACTCTCCTTAAATACTTAATATTCTTCTAAACCCTCTAATTAGTCACTATATATTTTGCACTCATTTGAGGTACTGTTATTTGATAACCAGCCACGGATTCATAGGTATAACTGCCTAAAATTTCTCCATATACAGTTATTTCACTATCCTCAACTGCGTTGGTAGTTCCATCATAAAGAACGCTGATATTATCATAGCCACCCACATCTAACAGAATTGAAGTAAAATCTCCACTTTCCTGTATTTGGAATATAGTTCCAGTGAATTTGACTCTTTGGCCAGTATATTTATCTGGATTTTTTTCAAGTTGTTTATAACTTATTTTTTTACATGATGCCTTGTATTGTGCTTCAGTTTCAGCAGGTGCTGGAGCAGGGGTTGTTTCCTGTGTTACACTTGCTGATGAATCATTTGTGGATGAAGAAGTGGTGGTGTTTGAATCAGGAGCAAGTAAACCTCCTGCAATTACTAAAATGATTATCCCTAAGCAGCAAAATCCTGCAATTCCCATTACAGCTTTACTGCCTGTGCTTTGTTTACTCCACCAGCCTGTTTTTCCATCTGTATCGCTCATATTTTTTACCTCCTCTAATTTTTAGGCGATTAAAAACCATTTTATGGCTTTAACGATAATTCCAAGCCCTAAACCTGCAATAAGTCCTGTTGAAAACCTTAAAGTGTTATTGCTGTCCCTGAAGCCCCTTAACTGTGTTAAACCGTCTATTATTGTGGGTATTGTAATCAAAGCTGCTATCATGATTAATTGGACTGTGTAATGAATGTAAACGAAGTATACAAGTGCAAAGTAGGTAAATGCGCCTGTGTATATTCCTGTGCATCTTGCACAAACTGGAAAATATGTATCTTTGATTTTAAATGTTCTTTCAGGTATTCGGTGGCATATTAGTGCCTTTGACAGGTTTTTATCTGGAATTTTATCAACTCCTTTGAGTTAATCCAACATTATATTTGCATTCAAAGTATTTAAATGTATATGTTTTTTATATACACCATAGTTTTATATTATAGTATAAACCTAAAATATACATTATTATAAATAATTTATTTAATTTAAATGTTTAATCAATAAAATAATGCCGTGATAAACATTTAAACCGAATTTAGCACAGAATATAAGGAAAACTATATAAAGGTGAAGGTATATGTTTAAATCAGATAAAATCAATGAAGCGTTGATTACTTTTGCAATTTTCAAAGTGGAAGGAGATAGAATGGATCATACCCTAATATCAACAATCTATTCCATAGAACCGGTCATGTTCTGCATAACCTACTTCAACCCCAAGAAAGTAGTGCTTCTAATGGACGAAGACACACCAAAAGAACAGATAGAAATCGAGCGAATGCTTAGAGAAACAATAGGAACAGTCCTCGAGATACAAACCGTAAAAACAAGCCTTTACGATGTATACAGCGTTGCAAAAGACACTGTAGACACCATCGAAGAAGAAAAGGAACATAACAGAAAAGTAGTGGTTAATATAAGTGGTGGAAGAAAACCACAGGCTCTGGGTGCCCTATTCGGTTGTTACGCGCGTAGCGACATGGTGGAGCAGATTGTGTACGTGACAGAGGAAGATAAAAGGATTATTGAACTTCCCATACTTAATTTTGGAATATCACAGACAAAGAGAACCATATTGGAAGAACTGGAGCGAAGTCAAGTCCCAGTAAGTGACATGGATATGTCACCTGAAGAACTACCAGAAGAAAATGTTCATATCTCAGTTAAAAAACTCTCCGACAAGATAGGGATAAGCAGGGGAATGACCTACAACCACATCCGCGAACTGAGGGAAATGGGCTTTATAGACCTTGAAAAACTGGAGATAACAACTGCAGGCAGACTGGCCATTATTTAAATAATCCGGTGATGATATGTTAGAGGATAAATATCTTAAAGCAGCTTATGAGATTCTAAAAATCCATAGAATCAGGGATGGTAACCGTTATTTTTAGAAACAGATTCGGAGAAATAACAGGAGAAGATGATGACGATATTCTCCCTGATATTGAAGAAGAATCAATCAATGAGGGCTGGATTCACCAGGACCGGAAAAGCAGGTTTTTAACACTTGCTGACAAGCTTCTGGCTCGTTATGGATGATTTAGTACTTCAAGATCAATTACCATGATAATCATTTATAAAATCAATATAATTTCCAGATAAACTCAAAAATAATATTTATTTATTATGCAATCATGCTACCCTATGCCTTCTTTTAGGGCTTCGTTTACTATTCCAATTTGATTTTCTTTTTTTGAAATTCTTCAAAGTACAGGGTAAAACGTCTACATCCTGATCGAGTTTCCAGAGCAAAAGAACCCGCACAATTCTTTTAAGAAAATGCACACCCTCAAAATTTTTTTACTTACAATAATAAAATCATAGTCGCTTTTTTTTTAGGTACTCATTCCTGACCCTGCTGCCAAATAGAAATTCTAACTACAAATAGCTTTCTAATACTTCCACATCCCCCACATCTACAGGCAGATCAAATGCCTGAAAAACCTTTTTCACCCGTAACATCTCTTCTGCTGTAGGTGGCTTAACATCTGGTAATGCATAAGATTTACCGAGTGCTTCCCATTTTTTCAACCCCAAACGGTGGTATGGTAGTAGTTCCACCAGTTCCAGATGATTGAAATCTGAAAGAAACGTAGCTAACTGCCGTATATCTTTTTCATCATCTGTAATGCCCGGGATCACTACATAACGTAGCCAGAAAGGTTTTTTAATGGAATCTAAAAAAGAAATATTCTTTAAGATAATCGTGTTATCCTTACCTGTCAGTTCCAAGTGTTTCTGATTATCGATATGTTTAAGCCCAACGAGAAATAGGTCCACCCATTTGCTCACTGTGTCTATCTCCCTGGGTGATGCGTAGAGGTTAGTGTCAACCACTGTATGAATCTTCAGTTTTTTGCATTCTTTTAGTAGGTTTAACATAAACTCGAACTGGAAAAAAGGTTCGCCTCCAGATAGCGTGATTCCGCCTCCAGAGCGTGAGCATGTAAAAAATGGCCTGGCTCGTTCAACTCTCTTTATCACTTCTGCAACCGAGTACTCATTATAGGTACCAGGTAGAGACTCTACCATATCCACATTATGACAGAATATACAACGCATTGGACAGCCAGAGAAGAAGATGACGTACCGAATCCCTGGCCCGTCCAGAGCACTGAAACTCTCGAAAGAGTGTATCCTGCCTTTTATGCTTTTAGAAGCATGTTCAGATGCTTTCATGGAATGTCCTTGCAATTATCTCACGCTGTTGTTCTTTAGTGAGTCTGGCAAAGTTCACCGCGTACCCTGATACACGAATGGTCAACTGCGGATATTTCTCCGGATGTGCCATAGCATCCTCTAAAATACCTTTTTGGAGCACATTCACATTGATGTGATGTGCCTCGTGGTAGAAATACCCATCCAGAAGCCCTACAAGTATGTCTATTTTATCCTTATGCTCCTTACCTAACGTGGTAGGAATTATCGTGAATGTATTGGAGATCCCATCCATACAATATTCATATGGCAGTTTTGCCACGGAATTCAAGGAAGCAATGATTCCATGGGAATCACGGCCGTGCATTGGATTAGCACCTGGTGCAAATGGTTCGCCCGCTTTTCTACCGTCCGGAGTGCTTCCCGTGTGCTTACCATAGACAATATTGCTGGTAATGGTAAGGATCGAGAGTGTGTGCCTCGCATCCCTGTAAGCAGGGTGCTTTCTGAGATTATCAATAAATTCTTTTACTAATTCAACAGCGATCCCATCGACACGGTCATCATCGTTTCCATATTTAGGGAAGTCACCCTCCACTTCATACTCAACAACCAGTCCACTTTCATCGGTCTTAGGTGTTACCCTGGCGTAACGAACTGCCGAGAGAGAATCAGCAACTATGGACAAACCCGCCAGCCCAAATGCCATATCCCGTATCAGCTCACTATCGTGCAGTGCCATCTGCAACCGTTCGTAGTTGTATTTATCGTGCATATAGTGGATGATATTCATCGTATTGACATAGCATTCGGCCAGCCACTCTATATAGAACGATAACCGTTCTCTTACCTCGTCATACTCCAGAACTGGTCCTTTCAACGGTTCCTTCTTAGGACCCAGTTGTTCACCACTCATCTCGTCCCTTCCACCATTGATACTAAGCAGTAATAATTTTGCGAAGTTGCATCTAGCGCCAAAAAACTGCATCTCCTTTCCGGTCTTCATCGCTGAGACACAACAGGATATACAGTAATCATCCCCAAAGAGTGGTTTCATAAGTCCGTCGCTCTCGTACTGGATCGAACTGGTCCTGATAGATAGATCAGCAGCATACCGTTTGAAATTTTCAGGCAGATCAGGTGACCACAGGATGGTTAAGTTGGGTTCAGGCGCAGGTCCAAGATTTTCAAGCGTGTGCAATAACCGGTAACTTGTCCGTGTAACCATATGTCTTCCATCATCTGATATGCCTGCTAAGACAGTGGTTGCCCATACCGGATCACCGGCAAAGAGCTGGTTATATTCCTCGGTTCGCAGATGCCTGATCATTCGTAGCTTGATGACAAAATCATCTATCAGAGCCTGAGCACCTTCTTCATCAAGCAGACCTGCTGCTATGTCCCTTTCCAGAAAGATATCGAAGAAAGCATCTACTCCGGGTAGGGACATCGCAGCCCCGTCCTGTTCTTTTATCGAGCCCAGATAGCCGAAGTAAGTCCACTGAATAGCTTCCTGCGCGTTCTGTGCCGGTTTTGAGATATCGTACCCATAACCATCCGCCATGACTTTTAGATCTTTTAATGCAAGTATCTGGTCAGCAATCTCCTCGCGGAGACGAATGTTCTCCTCGATCATCGTAAAGGGCATCTTGCTCAAGAATTCCTTCTTGTCTTCTATAAGCCTGTCAACTCCATATAATGCAACACGCCGGTAATCGCCAATGATCCTACCTCTGCCATAGGCGTCAGGAAGCCCTGTGATCAGACCATGGCTTCTTAATTTCCTTATCAATGGTGTGTATACCTGGAATACTGCATCATTGTGGGTCTTTCGGTATGTAGTAAAGACTTTCTTTACCTCTGGGTTCAACTTATACCCGTACATCCGAGTTGCCTGCTCTACCATGCGAATCCCACCCTGTGGCTTGATACTCCTTTTTAAAGGTGCATCGGTCTGTAGCCCAACGATCTTCTCATGTTCCTTGTCTATATAACCAGGACCAAAAGAGGTTATCGATGATGGAATATCCACGTCTATATCTAATACTCCACCTTTTTGCATCTCCTCATTGATCAGGTTCTTTGCTCTGTTCCATACCTTATCCGTATCTTTTGCAGGACCGCTGGTAAGGAAACTCGCATCGCCATCGTAGGGCATATAGTTTCTTATGACAAAGTCCCTGACATCAATCTCTTTCTCCCAATTCCCATCAACAAACCTCTTGGTGTGTGCCATCTTTTCCACTTCTCACTTATACACTTTAATCTGTGTTATATACATACACTGTCATACACATCTTATTACTTGAGATGAAGATATATAAAATTTTCGATATTTAGGGGTTGTAACTGGGTGTTGATAAACGAAGATTTTTGAGGGTGAAAAGGAGCTGTGGATAAAGCCATTATTCGTTGAAAAGGAACCTTCATTTGCCAAATTCGTAGATTTTGAAATGGCATCATTACAAAGGTGAATTCAACGATTTCAGAATAATTAGTTTTCAAAATTTAATAAAAAAAAATAATATGGTGCAAAATGATAAACTTATTGCATTAAAGCAAAAACAAAGTTCGTGCAATCTTTTTTATTTGCTTCGCCGATGCGGAGTGTTTTTGTAACAGCCTTTCTATTTAGATCGGATGCGACCTGTTTTTCAAGTGACGCTATGTCTTCACTATGAAATTCAGCTGAACCAGTTGTTGCAAATACCCCTATTTTCACATCTTCTGACACTTTTAGGGTTTTCAAGTATGTATCTACAGATTTACTTATTTTTCCCCAGTACATTGGCCCTCCGGCGATGATTATAGCATAATCTGATGTGTTAGCTGCATTTTTGCTCTTAACGCCTGCCAGATCAACTTTATAGTCCCTGGATTTTAAATCTTCAGCAATAACATTTGCTGCTTTCTTTGCTGCTCCTGAAAGGCCGGGGCTATATGATATCAGTGCATTTCCCTGCGCTGTTCCGGCTGGACTTAAAGTTCTACTGCCTCTTGCTATATAACTCACCAAATCCAGAACTATAAAAGCCATTGCAACAATTACAACTACAATAATTAATCCAATTACCAATCCGATTATAGTTAATAGATCCATTTATATTACTCCTATTTTTCCCTATATGTTCATTGGAAAGATTCTGGTACTCTTCTCGGAATGAACTTGAAGTATTACCATAGTTGAGAAGGAAATAGTTCATATATGCATTTCCATAAAAGGATATGAATTCCAGGGCCCAACATCAAAATTTTTTCCTGATTTTAGAAGGAACCACAGTCTGAAAACCCTTTAAGATTTTAGTCTTAGATGTATAATAACACATTTAAAGTATATATAATTTTCATAGTGATCTGAAAATTTTTGAAAACAAATTTCAAGGCACTGAAAGAACATTTATAGTACTTTCAGACTTATTACAGAAAGTTCTAAAGTCGCAGGAATGCATGTTCTTTTTTCTGGATTAGGATTCCATGAAGACTTTATTCCTTTCCATGGGCCTCGCAGATGATGCTGTTTTTCAATTTTAGCTTTGAAATTGTCAAATCTATTAAAAAAATGAACATTTCTGATAGATCATGTGCTATTTTGTTTTGTGATGCTTAAGTAATTATTACAAATTTTCCGTTATATACTTACAGAATACATGAATATTCTTATATTCTATACCTATGTAACAGAAAGTTTTTACAGTTATATGTTAACAGAAAAGTTAATATAGTAGTAATTCTGTACATATATAACTGGAGTGCAGTATGAATGCAGAATCTCATCTAAAAAGAGCTAAAGAAATCAAAAAGAGTATTGATATACTCAAAACAGAAGGAGGAGATGTAAGTTCAATAGTAGAATTAGTTTATGGATGTTCAATGCATTATATCTCTTATGGATGTGAAAAAAGATTTGGTACACATAAAGATACGCATACAGGACTTCAAAGATTTTTAAGGGAAAGAAATGAAGAAGAAATTGCAATTGCATTTGGAGAGCTGGATACAATTAGACATGGCCGCTGGTATGGTGGCAAAGGTAATGGAGAAACAATATCAAAAGTCCTTGAGATATTAGATGATATTAAACGGTGGGCTCATGAACATTGAAAACGCTGCATTTGAATTAGCACAAAATCTAAAAAATTTAAAAGATATTGAAGCAGTTATTCTATTTGGATCTGCAGCAAAGGGTGAAATGCACAAAAAGAGCGATATTGATATTTTTTTAATGTTTAATTCTGCAAATAACCCCGAAATGGGAAAGGAAGGAAGAGAAGCTCAAAGGATTGCAATTAAAATTGAGAATAAATATAAGCTACAAAATCCTTTTTCTTTTGTATTTTTTAACCGTGGCGAATCTATTGATTCAGATTTCCTATGGGAAGTTGTTAAAGACGGGATTACGTTATACTGTAAACCAGAACTAATTTTAGGTCAAAAAGAGTTCCTGAAACCTGCAGCTTTAATTTCATATACCTATGGAAAAATACCGCAAAAAGATAAAATGTTTGTTAAAAGGCAATTATATGGCTACAAAGTTAAAACTGAACATAAAGGCAAAAAATACATCAGTGAAAGGGAAGGAATTATTTCAAAGTACGGGAAAAAGCTTGGAAGAGCAACATTTATCATCGAAGCAAAAAAAACAGATGAAATACTTGAATTATTTGACGAAAAAGGAGTAAAATATAATTTAACAAAAATATGGATATAAATAACAAGTCTTTTAAACTTTAAGGCACAGTAAGCACGTTTTTAGTATTTTCAGACTTATTACAGAAAGTTCTAAAGTCGCAGTAATGCAAGTCCTTTTATCTGGATTAGGTATCCGTGAAGATTTAATTCCCTTTCCATAGGCCTCGCAGATGATGCTGTTTTCAATTTCAGCCACTACATGATCAAATTCATCCAAATCATTGTATCTACCCTTTACTTGAAATATTTGTTTCATATACAAAACACTAAAAAATTATCCATAATAAACATTATTATAATCTCTCTAACAGTTTTTCAAATTCTAAATTGAATTTTTTAGCTCTCTTTAAAGATGTTTGAGCTTTAGATTTTTTAATAGGAGCTGTCATGTTATATTGAAATGTTGAACGCTTTTTTCTCTCAAAATCAAATCCTGCAATGATATCATCGGTTAGATTAGCCAGTTCCATAGCTTCAGCCTTAGCATCTTCAAAATCCTCTAAAAGACTCTTTTTAAGCTTATTCCTTACAAAAACAATTAATGCATCGCTAGTCACTTTATGAGAAACAGCGCTTCCAACTTTATATCCAAGTTTTAGGAAAACAGCGTTGGCAATGTAATACATAGAATAATAAGAAGAAACTATAACCCATAAAGATGATAAATCCTCATTTAAAATTAAATCTGCAACTATTAGGCTGTCTTCAGAATTTTTCCTAAGAATATTCAATATATTTTCGTCCAAAGATTTTTCTTTAAGTAGTCCATCCCTTAAATAGACTTTTACGTTTGTCTCTGCTTCTTTAATCCTTTCTTTGTCCAACATTCTCCATCAACCTGTAGTAGTCCTCAATTCCAGTAAGTATGATATTTCGCTTAATTGCCTCTAAAACAACGTTAAATTCCCTGCTTCTTTCCATTGTCAAAAATTCTTCGTAAGTAAAGAATAAATAGTGAATATCAAGCGGAAGTAGCGAAATAATCCTTTCAATCTCTTTTTCTCTATTTTTTTCTCCTATAACCATTAAATCTATATCCGAATTCTTTGAGTAAGTTCCTTTTGCATATGAACCGAATATTAATGCTATAAATGTAAAATTAAGGGCGTTGAGTTTTTTATGCAAAATAAGGATATTTTTATCTTCAAGCAGGTTTTTTCTCCGTTCATATTCAGCCTCAAAAATTATTGGATGAACTTTTTTATTTAAAATACAATTAAAAGCATTACCAAACCTTTCCAGGATTATTAATTCTTTGTTTTCAAGCCCTTTTACAGAATTATGTACATTTTTATAATCCATCCCTATACGATTTGATAATTGAGCAATACTTATATTTTTTCCTTCATTTTCTAGGAGGGCCATTATTACTCTTGTATTGTTGTTCATTTTAAAATCTCTATGGTAAATCTTTCAGATACTATGGTATTTTTACCATAGCATTATGGTTATTTAGTAACCTGGCATTAATAAAGCTTCGGAAAAATTTTATAAAATTCTTTAAGATTAACAAATAATATTATTTTAAAAATTCTTTAAACTGTTCTACAGTTAAATCAGCATCTTTGAGAATGCTTTTTAATAATTTTCCCTGAATGGTATGGAACAGTTATTCGAACTCCTTCCTTATTCTTATAAATTTTATGGCTTCCACTTTGATGTACAAGAACAGATCCTATGTGCTCTAATACTTTAATGACTTTATCTGCCGTTACTCGAGGAAGCTCTTCACTCATACTTCTATTTCCAGAGAGGTTAAGCTAATATATTCAATTTCAGGAATTGTTTCTTTGTTTTCTATCCTATCTTCCAGGTGGAGACGAATAGCGTCTTTAATATTTTCTATGACTTCTTCATAGCTTTCGCCGTGAGCATAACAACCTTGAAGTTCAGGACTGAATGCAAAATATCCATCTTCGTCCTTTTCAATTACTACAGAAACCTTATATCGTTTCATTATTTTAACCTCAAATCTATATTTCATCTAATTCAAGAGCCCTAGCTCCCTTCTTTTTCCTGTATGCTTTTATAGCTTCAATTTCATCTTCATCGGGCTCTTCTATCCCTATTAAACGTGAATCAATTATTCCTTCAATTTTTTCTATCATAAGTTTAATTTCAGATATTTCCTTATCTATTTCGCCCAATTACCTCACCATTATTATTCTATCAATTAATATATTCAGATACATATTTCTACTCGTTAGTTAATAATATTTTTCAATTTTGCAAAAATGTTTGAATGATTTTTTGAAAGATAATAAACTTTAATACACGGAAATATTGCCTAAGAGTTGGTATTAACAAAAGATAATCTTTTTATACAGTAAAGACATATGATAATAGTGAAGGGTGATTATATGCATGTTTACAAAAAAGAACGCAAAACTGAGGTTAAACTTATCAAAAATAGTTTAGAAATATCCAAAGCTACTAATTCACCTGAAGAGGATGCTGATTTTATTAAAGAAACTGAAGAAGCCATTAAAAGATGTGAAAATGGTGAGTTCAAGGAAATGAGTGCACAAGAATTTCTTAAAGAGTTACGAAAATGGTAAAAAAGGAAATTCTTGATTTAATTGATTTTTTTCTAAATATCATAATTTGATGACTTTTATAAATAATTATTCCAACCGTGTTAAAGATGGAACTACTAAAAAAATGCTTAGAACACAGATTAAGAAAATTATATGCAATCTTGAAGTAGGTAAACCCATGAAAACTTCTAGAAAAGGTACAAGAGAAGTTTATGCTACACCTTATAGATTATCATATATTTTTTCAAGAGATAAAGAATTGTTATATTTTTTAAGCATTTATCACAAAGATAAGCAGTAATTATGGAACTCGTAGCACATTTTTTGTGCTTTCAGACTTTTTACAGAACGTTCTAAAGTCGCAGGCATCACATGTTCTCTTTTCAGGGTTAGGATTCCATGAAGATTTTATTCCTTTTCCATTAACCTCACAGATTATGCTGTTTTCAATTTCAGCCACGACCTGGTCAAATTCATTTAAAGAATTGCTTATGGACTTATCTTCAGTCATGATAAAACGTATAGACCTTTCATTCTTGAAGGTTTCTGATAGATCAGGCGCTTTTAATTTTGTATTCCATTTAAGCAAATTATTCAAATCATTTGCAGATGGCATTATATCGGTACTTCCATCCTGAACTTCATCTTTAAGCAGCTTCAAGTCCTCTTTAAAAAGAGATAATTCATTTAGATAAAATAATATTCCAGTTAAAACTGGACGTGATTCAGGCTGCATTGAACGGAGCCAGGAATAGGTAAGAATCTGCCACTGGTGATGCTGCCATGAAGGAGAATTAACAGGCGGTCTTTTCATACCTTTATAGTCTACAATAATCTCGTATTCTGGATAATCAATTTCATCAATCTTTTCTTTAAACATTGGATCCTGATGAAGATAGTTTAATCCATTACGGAAAGTAAAAATTAGTATACAATATAAAAAAATATTTATCTTTCATAACTTATTAAAATAGCTAGAAATCAATATATCAGTTTAAACATAGCCGACAATAGGTATAAGTAGAGGTATAACCTACAACCATATCAGAGAACAAATAAAATCATTCCTATTAACCTATATAAAATTAATAGCCGAAATTAACTATCAACTAGTCAAATAATTCGATTACAATCATCTAATCATCAATTTAGTCAATTTAAAAACCCATTACAATGTAAAAGTAAATATCCGGCAATTAATCATTTAAAAGAGGATTAAGATGGATATCAATGAATTAATAGGCATAGTTAAAAACATTCAAGGATATGACCTTGATAGCCAACAGGAAAAAGTTGTTAAACATGGAAAAGGACCATTATGGGTTGTAGCAGGGCCGGGCTCAGGTAAAACCGAAGTATTAGTTTTAAGGACGCTGAAATTGGTTTTTGTGGATAATTTACTTCCTTCTTCAATTATTATAACCACATTCACAGAAAAAGCTGCTAATAATTTATTTGAAAGAATATTAAATTATACTAATCTTATTTTTAAAGAATATCCAGAATTAGAATCAAAAATCGATGTTCATGGGCTTAAAATAGGTACTCTCCATAGCCTATGTAATGACATAATGTTAGAGAATAAAAATCAAGCTTATGAAAATTATAAGCTTTTAGATGAACTGGAACAATATTTATTCATATTTGAGCATTCTGATCTTGCCAATGAACGTTCTAGCAAGTATTGTCCTCTTTTTGAAAAGTTTGAGTATCTATTCAGCGGATTTGATCCAGTTACTAACACATTTAGATGGAATAAAGAAAGACTTCCTAACAAGTGGAGAAGAACCAATGCCTCGATTAAATTATTTAACAGAATGGTAGAGAACCTTATAGACTTAGAAAAATTAAAAGATGCAGAAGAACCTTATGATTTAGTCATATGTGCTTATAACGATTATGTAACCAAATTAGAAGAGCACAGAAGATGTGATTTTGCCCATTTACAGAAAAAATTCTTAGAATTCTTAGATACCCCCCTAGGGCTCAGATTTTTAAATGGAGATGGTACTGAAACTCATCCTGGAGTTAAATATGTGTTAGTAGACGAATATCAAGATACTAATCCAATTCAAGAAGAAATATACCTAAAATTAAGTAAAGGCACCCATAATTTGTGCGTTGTTGGGGATGACGATCAAGCGCTCTATAGATTCCGAGGAGGAACCGTAGATTGTATGGTTACTTTTAAGCAAGCATGTGTAAATACATTCGGCATTAAACCAGATGATGTTACGGTGATATTCTTAAACACCAATTATCGTTCACATCCCGATATTGTGTATTATTATGATGATTATATTAAATCATTCCCATCAATGCGCTTAGAAGGAGCTAGAGTAGAATATAAACCACCTTTAGATCCTAAAGGCAAAATATCTGGCGATTATCCTTCAGTAGCATATATTACTGGGAAAACCATAAATGAAACAGCCGAAAACTTTGCCATTTTTGTTGAAGATCTTATTAAAAATGAGATAATAGAAAAACCCAGTCAATGCGCTTTACTTATGAGAAGCGTGAGAGAATCTGCGCGTAACGCTGGTCCTTTTGCTGAAGCCTTAAGAAATAGAGGCATTAGTGTTTATAATCCTCGTTCCAAAAATTTTTTAGAGCATGAAGAAACAGCTGGAATTCTAGGAGCATTTATATCTATCATTGATCCCGATCTTTCTGCTTTAGAGTCAGTTGGACCACCAAATATTAAAAACATGGTTCATTTCTGGATTAATGAATATAAAGAAATAGCAGATAAATATCCCGACCTTTCAAATTATGTAAATAAGTCTGTTGAATCAATAAGCAAAATTCCTTTAGATAATTGGATTAAAGTGAATATTTTAGACATTTTTTACCATATACTCGCGCATGAACCCTTTAATGAATGGAGAGATGATGTAGAGAAAACCTATAGGCTTGGACAACTTTCAAAAATCTTTGAAACCTATGCATCAGTTCCATATCCTGGATTCCCAGGTTCAGACAGAGGAGAACTAAGAACAGGTAAAACAGAAGATGGAACTATAAGTTTTGGCTGGAGAAAGACGTTCTATTATGCTTTAATTGGTTTATTAGTGTCTGCAGGTTTAGATGATCCTGAAATTGAAATTTTAACTCCCCCAGATCATCTACCTATTATGACTGTTCATCAATCCAAAGGATTGGAATTCCCATTTGTATTTGTCTATGGATTAAAACAGAAGCCAAGATTAGATGATTCGATTTTATTAGAAGATGCATTCTTAAATTTTAGAAAAAAACCACCATTAGTCAATTTCACGCCTGAAGAAAGAGCAGAGCAGGATTTGATAAGGTTTTATTACGTTGCATATTCTAGGGCTCAGTATGCTTTAATACACCTCGTTCCAAAAGTTCATCTTTCCAGTGGATTTTTCGGTTTTATTGGTAAAAAAATAATAGACTTTAAAGAAAAAGCTAAAGAATTGGGGGCCTAATTATGTCTTGGAGAGATTACGATTGTCTAAACATACCACTTAAGTCATCTGTCCAAATGAAAAATAAATATAGTATTACAAGCGATATTTTATCTTTTCAGCTATGTAGAAGACAATATGGGTTCTTTGGGGTAAGAGGGTATCAGCCAGCACATGTTGTTCAATATTGGTATGGTACTATACTTCATCAAGTCTTAGACAAATTACATATGCACTATCAAGGACTTTTGGATGAAAGCACAGTAGAACGAATTCCTACTGATGAAGAAGTAGAAATATATTTCAACGCTGTTGATGATAGTTTAAGGGCTAGAGGAATAAGAGCTATTAATTCAAGTCTCCGTAAGACTGCTATCAATGTTCTGAAGATTTTCAACGCTTTAGAAGGCCCTAAATTATATCCTAATGTAATTGATACTGAATGCGATCTCCAAAGTGATCAGGGTAATTACATACTCCATGGTGTTGTTGATCTTTTAAAAGAAATTTCAATGGCCAAATACACAAAAGATTACGATAAAGTGGAAATTTGGGATTATAAAGGAACTAAATTTCCAGATTTATCTATTAAATATGGACAAGAAAAGTTAGATAGATATGTATTCCAAATGTTAGTATATGCAGAGCTTTACAAGCTCAAAAATGGAAAATATCCTCTCAAAGGTAAGCTTTATTTTATGAATGAGCTATTTGGGAATTCCAATGCTAATGAAACACCTCCCGAAGCTGTTTATGTAGTAGAATTTAGAGATCGTGACATTAATGAAAAAATAAATTCAGCATTAAATCTCTTTTCTAATACTGTAACTGAAATTGAATCTAATTTAAAATATGACCGGTGGGATCCACCTGAGCAGCAGCCAGATAAAGAAACTTGTGATATCTGCGATTTAAGATGGAATTGTAGTGCTTTAACTAAAAAGTACCCAATGCGATATCCTTAGGAGATATTAAATTGAAATTTTTTTTACCTGATTGGGAGGATCGCTTAGATCCAGATTTTGATTTTATTAAAGATGAATATTCAGATGGACACAAAAAAAATCCGTATGAACATGATTCGTATGCACATCAATTATTCGAAAAACCTCCTTATGATGGTGTTCTAGTTAGCCTTGCAATTTTCCAGAAGAAGATTTCTTTGGGAAATAATGGAAGTAAATTCCTAATAAGGGGCCAGGATACTATTAGAAAATTCTTAAAGATTCCTGAAGGATCCAATTTAGAAATTATGGGCGATTGTGGGGCTTTTAATTATGTAAAAGAAAAAGAGCCTCCAAAACCATTCTATACTATCGAAAATGTCACTAATTTGTATGATAAGCTTGGATTTGATTATGGAGTATCAGTTGACCATCTTGTAGTTGATTATTTCTTTATAAAGAACCCTAAAACTGGGAGAAGAGAAAAAAAAGCATTATCTAGAAAAGAAAAGGATAAAAGAATAGAAATTACACTAAAAAATGCTGCAAAATTTCTAAAATTGCATGAAAGAGAAAAATATAGCTTTATTCCAGTAGGAGTTGCTCAAGGATACGATACAGATACTTATAAAGATTCATTTAAATCATTAGTAGATATGGGATATACATACATAGCTATTGGTGGTCTTGTACAATACAAAACAGAAATAATTTTAAACATTTTAGATGCAATCCAACCATTTATTGATGGCATTAATGTTCACTTATTTGGAGTTTTAAGGCCAGATTATCTATTAAACTTTGAGAAATTAGGTGTTACAAGTTTTGACAGCGCTTCATATCTACGCAAAGCATGGTTAAGGTCCGAAAAAAACTATTTATCAACTAATGGAAATTGGTATAGTGCTATAAGAGTTCCCCAATCAAAAAACCCCAGAATTATTAAAAATGCAGATTTAAATGGCTTTTCAAAAAAAGACATTGAAAAAATGGAAAAAAAAGCTTTAAATGCCCTATTTGAATACGATAAAGGTAATATTGGACTTGAAAATACATTGAAAACTGTTCTAAAATATGATGAACTTCTTCTTAGAATTTCCAATGATGGGGATAAACTAACCTCAAGGTATCGCAGAACTCTATTAGAAAAGCCATGGAAGACATGTAATTGCCCAATGTGTAAAAATACAGGCATAAATATAATTATATTCCGCGGAACCAACCGCAATAAAAGAAGAGGCTTCCATAACCTTCATGCATTTAGAAATGGTAAAATTAACTCCCAATCATGCTTAGACCTGCGAAAAAATGCTAATTCAACTGAAGATAATGCACTTTGCATAATACCATGTGGAAGTAAAAAAATATGGGATAAAAAACGAAATGCTGGGCCAACAAAAGCAAAAGATGTTTATATTGGCGTTTTTTCAAACAAATGCCAAGAATACGCTGAAAAAGCCTATCCAGAATCGTGGTGTATACTCTCAGCCAAATATGGTTTTCTATTTCCAGATGATATCATTCCAAGATCCTATAATGTAAGTTTTAATGATAAAAAATCTAATCCAATAACTTTAGATGAACTTTCAGGCCAAATAAAAGAAAAAAGTTTGGATAAATATGATGAAATTGTTGTTTTAGGTGGAAAAAATTATAAAGAAGTAATTGAAACTGTATTTCCAAAAAAAGAAATTATTAATCCTTTATCCGGATGTAAAGGAATGGGATATATGATAGGCAAACTAAATTCATTGATTAAAGAAGTTTTATGAAATAAGAATTAATTTATACTTTAAACGTAATTTAACTAGAAATTATATACTAAAAGCCAAAAGAATACTATAATTTAGTCCCTAATATAAACCAAACCAATTATTATCATTAATTAAATGAGTACACCATATATTCTATAATTATACAATTTAAACTTTAATAAGTAACTTAAATTAAAAACGTGGATGTGATATAATGAAGGCAAATGATACACCAATAGACAGATTTCTGCAAGGAAGTAAACAATTTATAGTACCATTATTTCAGAGGCCTTATAGTTGGAAAAAAGAAAATATAGAGAAACTTTGGAAAGATTTAGAAGACACTATGGCTGATGATGATTATATTCATTTTTTCGGTTCATTTGTTACTATGCCTGTTCCAACAGGGCCCGGAATTCCAGATAAATATATTGTTGTTGATGGTCAGCAAAGATTAACTACAATATTTATTTTATTGGCGGCTTTAAGAAGTAATATATCCAAAATAAATCCAGATTATCTGAACATGGATGAAATAAATGAACTTTATTTAATAAACAAATTCCATCGCGAATATAAATTAAAACTTCTCCCAACCCAAGCTGATAAAGAGACTTTTTCTACTCTTATTGAAGAAATAAACCCTCAATTAAATAGTAATCATCTATTAACAGATGCCTATAAATTTTTCAATGATAAATTCGCAGAAATAGAAACTTTAGAAGATTTATTGCATTAAAAGAAGCGCTATTATCAAAATTCTCTGTTGTTGATATTTATTTAGAAAGTGGAGATGATCCCTATTTAATATTTGAAAGTCTTAATGCCACTGGAACCCCTTTAACTCAATCAGATTTAGTTAGAAATTATCTATTTATGAGATTAGATCCTAATGATCAAGAAGCACAGGAAAAATTTTATAAAAAATTATGGTTCCCAATGCAAAAAGAACTTGGAGAAAATCTTGAACCTTTTTTCAGACATTATCTATCTATGGATGGAGATATACCTACTTTAAATAGGGTATATTATACATTTAAAGAAATTTATGATAAAGAAGCTAAAAATCAAGAAGATATAATTAAAGTAATGGAAGAACTTTTCAAATATTCACAGTACTATAGTAAATTTGTTAGTCCTGAAAATGAAGAAAACGAAAACTTAAAAATTTATTTTGAAAAATTTAATAGATTAGGAGTAACTACCTGCTATCCTTTGCTTTTGAGATTATATGAAGGCTATGATAACTATAAAATTATAGCTGATGAATTTGAGAAGTGTTTAGGTATAATTGAAACATTTATCGTGAGAAGGGCCGTTTGTGCTGTTCCTACGAATGCTTTAAATAATTATTTCCCTACCATATACAATTCTTTAGATGAATCTAAAATTTACCGTTCGCTAAAAGATAAGTTAAAAAGCGGTTCTGGAGCCCGTAGAATGCCTGATACAAACGAATTTAAACAGAGTTTAAAGAATAGAAAGCTTTACAGGAAAACAGCGCGATATCTTTTAGAGGAAATAGAAAAATATCCGGATAATAATGAGCTGGTCAATCTAGAAGATTTACAAGTTGAACATATAATGCCTCAAACTCTAAATGATAGTTGGAGAGAAGAATTAGGAGATAAATGGGAATTAATTCATAATAAATACTTAGATACTTTGGGTAATCTTACACTAACCGGATATAATGCAAAATATTCAAATAAACCTTTCATTGAAAAAAGAGATATGGAAAATGGTTTTAAAAAGAGTGGTTTAAGGTTAAATATGTATCTTGCAGAGATTGATTCATGGAATGAAACAAAAATAAGGAATATGGCTGATGATCTTACTAGAAAAGCAGTAAAAATGTGGCGAAGTTGATTTATTTAATCTTAATTCTTATTTTATTTCCTTTAATATTTTTGAGAATTCATTATCACTTAAAACTGGTTTATTCCTTCAAGAGATACTTCTTCAAGCAAATTAGCGTATTTCATACCCATTGTCCTTTCAGCCATCACAGGTTCTTTCAATTTATAAACTCTTAAAACCCATACATAAGCTTTTTGACTGCCTAAATATGATTTTACATGTTCATTGGTCCAGATATGATATTTATTTAAAGTTCCAATTTTTTGAGAGGCTTTTTCGATGACTTTTTCAACTGTTGCAAAATATTTGACTTCAGTTTTACTGTTATCTTTCTTTGGAAGAGCATTATCCTCTGCAAAGGATTTATATTTGTTTTTGAAGCTGTCTAAGTAATTGTCTTTAAAAGCATAGCTAACCGTTGGATATAAAAGGAATTTATCGATGTTTGTCCCATATTTCCTTATTAAAATTGTTTGTTTACCCTGGCCCAAAGCTTCTATTGTTGCATTCCATTCATTGAGACATTTAGTTATTGTCTCCATCTAATCAATCCTATCCCTTATTCTTTTCAATAGTTTTAAATTCATCTTCATAGATGTATTTACCGGAAACAGCGACAAATCTCCCAGGTACAACAGGATTTTTGAATTTTTGAAAGTTTTCAAACTCAATAACGTTCATTTCTGTCCTTCCTTTGGCATATTCATTGAGTTCTTCCTTAGATATAATCAATTTATTTCCATATTTCCTGACGATGTTACTGGTCTTCTGTTTGCCAATAGATTTAATATCTGCCCATCCAGTATATGCTTTAGCTCCATGAGATTCATAAATAATGAATTTATCACCTTCTGAAACTTTTCCAAGATAGGATTTTCCTACAAAAACCGTTTTTCCCTCATATATTCTTTCTGCATATTCTGTTGGTACTGGATGTGAAACCCCTTTAATTTCTTTCATTTTATCACCTTTTTTCAAGAATTTATCTACATGACAATAAATTTAGCTCTTTATTAGTTAAAAATTTTCAATGAAAGTATTGTAGTTATCTATAGCTTTAAACTCCACAATATTGCCCAGAGCTTCAAAATGCTTTTTACCGCACTTTATTTTATCTGCTTCGGTCTGTCTTAGAGATTCATATTGAATATTACCTTTAGTCTCCAGTACAAAATATAACTTCCTCTCGTCATCTTTATTTACTAAAACAGCCCAATCTGGATTATAATTTCCAAGAGGTGTGGGTATTTTAAACCATTCAGGAAGTTTTGCATATAATATAATATTTTCATCCCCTTCAAACCTCTCTGCAAATCCTCTTTCATTTTCAGAATCATACACAACATGATCATAAACAGAACGTTCACTTTCAAGCATATTATGTTTTAAATAGCCGTATAACTCATTATTTTCAAATAATTCCTGAGCATAGTATTCATTTTCCCCCAGTTTGGTGTATTTAATGCCATCTACAATTAGGTGGTTCATTTGGGAGGTGATGATTTTAAGGGTTTCTTGCATGTATTGCTGTGGATTTTTCTTAAATTCCCGTAATGTTTCGCTTTTAATTAAGATATCTACAAGCGTGCGCCGGGTTAAATAAGTTTCATTCTGTAAAAATGTGATTATATCAGGTAAAAGTACTTCTTCAGTATCAGAATGCACAACCATGTGTTGTTTTTCATGTGATTCAATACCTTTGCTTTTAATAAAAACACCTGCTTTAGTGTAAATGAGTTTTGGAGATTTGACATCTAAATACTCATTCATAGCCTTAGAACACTTTTCAATAAGTTCGTTACTATCAAAATCAACTGCATAAGTGGTTTTATATTTTATTTTATTCCAAAATTCTTTAAAATCATCACTTAAGTAAACTTGTTTATTTAATTTAACTTTACGTTTATTATCAGCGTTTTTTATATCCAATTTCCTTGTGAGTTTTTGAGCAGCTGCTGTAATTTCCTTTTTAAATTCATCGTATTTTTCAGAACGTATTTTGGTTTAATTGGAAGTAAAACGGCCATATCACCCCCTGCATTTAAATTTATACAATATTTCCAGATAATGTCGGGATTGTGTCACATATATCAAAATAGACCGTATGTTTTCACCTATATTTTTCCTTAATTATTAGTAGAAAAAGCTATATACATACTCTATCCTATAATAATTAAAGAATTTTCTTTAACAATTAGTAGAAAAACTTATCTAATACTTCAGTTATATAATTATTAAGGAAAGGAGATTTTAAAATGGTTTCAATTGATATCCACCTTAAAAATGCACGTGAGAAGGCTGAAACATTGTATGAAGCTCTCCAAAAAGAACGATTATCTGTAGTTGGTGACATGGCCTATAAAGTAGCTGAAGAAGCTATTTTAGCTTATGAAAGCCGAGAAGATCCATATTCCACTCACAGAAGAACTCAAACATTTTACATAGTAAAAACTGAACTGGGCGAGAGTGAAAGAAAGTGTTTCCGCCGATTACATAGAATTTATGAAAGATTGGGTTACGGTGGAAGCAATGGAGATCTTGCTGAAGAAGCTGTAAAATGCATGGAAAAAATTGTAAAAAGAGTTGAGAGTGAATTAGATGTTAAAATCTTACCAGAAGAAGTTTCTAGATAAAATCCATCAAAAAACTCATCATATCGAAGGCCTGGAACTCTTGGTGGCATATGGAAGTTATGTAAGAGGAGAACTAACTTCTAAATCAGATGTGGATTTTTTTGCACTGTTCCATGACCGTGAAAACCTTAAAAATGGTGAAGAAGTATTATATAATATTCTATCCGATGAATGTGAGGCTGAACTGGAGCTTCCCGCATCACTCTATGCAGTTAGCGAAGATGAAGATATTGACAAATCATTTTTCTACGGAATCCTTACTGAAGGATTTTTAATCAAACCAGCAATTTTTGAATATTTAATTCGAGTTATTAATCCCTCCCCTCAAGTGCTTTTCACTTATTCCATGGATGAATTATCTCCTCAAGAGAAAGTTAAAGTGAATCAAATCCTTTACGGCTATTCTCAAAAGAAAAAAGACCGAAAGTACACTTATGAAGGTATGATACAGGATCTTCAAGGCGAAAGACTGCGTTCAGGAATTATGGTGCCCCAAAAATATGAAGGAGAACTAGAAAGGTTTATGCGAAGTCATAAATTGAATTACCGGAAAAAAGTGGTCTTTGCATGATATAAGGTGAAATAATTCCATGAAAGATAAAAAATTGATAAAAAGATAATAAAATCATCAGAAGGTATTGAGGAAACAGTTAAAGAATCTAGAAACGGATTTAAGAAAGGTGTTACTAGAACTCTCAATGATCTTGAAGGAAATCATTAAATTAGGAAAAACTAAACGTAAAGCTTTGAATCCCTCATACAGGAATAGCCTCCCTTAAAACCTGCTCTCTAATCTCCTCTCGAACAGCGTCAATAGGGACCACATCAACTGGAATATGGATTCTATCTTCCAGGAATTTAGAAATACCCACTAAATCCAGAAGATTTGCATCATCCTTAAATTCCACTAAAACATCCAGATCGCTATCTGGACCTTCTTCACCACGAACATAAGACCCAAAAATACATTTTACAATGCCTTTATATTTCTTTTGGATCATAGGGTTTGAAATTCTTATTACGCGCAAAATCCTTAAAAATCGAAGCATTTGAAAACTCTGTTTTCGATGCGTCAAAAATATGATTTAATCCTTATTCTGGTAATTAACTTAAACAAAAAAATGTAACTTTCCTGACAACATATAAACAGAATGTAGATAAAAGATGCGTAATCATGGAAAACAAAAAGCTATTTAAAATGGCTAAAGATTATGATATGGAAAATGATTCTTTATTTATGCATATAACTGATAAATATGAATATAAAGAGTCATTAGAATTAGGAAATAACATTATTCTTGATTTTGATAAAAATTACGTCCCAGTAGCTATAGAGATATTGGATGGATCAAAATTTTTAGGCGTTGGAAAATTTTCATTAAAAAATTTATTGAAATTAAAAATTGGAATAGAAATAGATTCAGATTTTATTACTATTAAAGCATCATTTATTTTATCATTACACCAAAAAGAAATAGATGCTCCTGTTAATGTAGAAACATCCAATGATATCAATCTTCTCCATGTACAAACTGAATTTGCATTAGCCTAAAACAATTTTATGGGTTTATTTTTCCTTATTATACTAAAATATTGGAAAATAATTATATTTTTAATAATGTATAGTTTAAAGAACATATTTACAGTTTGTAAACTTAATTGTATGAAGACAAATTGGTGACAATATGAAGGCCCAAAGTCCATGTATATCAGGCGCATCAAGGGGTGTGTACTCCCACTAAAAAACAGGGAAGCATTAAAAAAGCAATTTAATCGAATCCTTCAACAGAATAAACATCAACTTCTAAATCTTCAGCTACAAATTCTTCTATAGATTTTCCAAATGCTTTAAAATGTTCTGTTTGCATGTGTGAATTTAATTCATCCTGGTTCTTCCATTTTTCAAACATGATGAGGACGTTTTCATCTTCTGTGCTTGCATATAAATCGTGACTTATACAACCCGGTTCCTGGCGGGTGTATTTAATCACATCTTGTGCTTTCGATATTATTTTATCTCTATCGCCGTTTTTGGCTATTATTTTAGCTGATACTATGATCATGGTTTTTTTCCCCTCCTTTAATGTATATTTTTAATACAAGTCTATATTATGACTTAAAATATGGAAATAAATCCATAATTGGTCATAATTTACATTAGGTTTATATATTAACTTAATCAGAATGTAATTTTTGATTGAAAAGGGAGGATTAGTTAATGAAGGAAAGTTTAAATAATGTTAAAAGCGAAGTAATGAAAACAATGGCAACATTAATTACCACTGCTTTTGGATTGATTGCTGCATTAGCATGGAATGAAGCTATAAAAGCCATAATACTGCAATATTTCCCCAAAGGAAGTGGAATAACGGGATTGCTAATTTATGCATTTTTAGTTACTATTATTGCAGTGGTTGCAACAATCATTATTGCAAAGGCAATACCTACCAAACCTGCAGTTCAAGACGTTAGAATTGTAGATGATGCTAAAAATGAAAAATAAATTATTATATTTTCCTTTTCAGTATTTTTTTTTTACACTATCCATTAATAAATAAACTTGTCCTTGATTGGATCATTTTATAATTTCGTGAAGTTATAGTAGTATATAATCATAGATTTTTTAAAAATCATTAAATTCAAGTAAATTGGAGATTTCTATTGGAAAATTAATGCATAATATCAAGGTGATGGTGTTGAAAGTCAAAGCCCATGTCATAGTTTCTGGAAGAGTTCAGGGCGTATACTTCCGCGGCGAAACTCGAAACAAAGCCGTAAAGTATGGTGTTAACGGTTGGATTCGCAATCTCCATGATGGGCGTGTTGATGCCGTATTCGAGGGCAAAAAAGATGATGTAGAGAAAACCATTGATTTTGTAAGTAGAGGACCTTCTTTCGCTAAAGTTACTAATGTAGAACTCGAATGGCAAGACTACACTGGAGAATTCAATGATTTCCGCATATTATATTAACAGAACTCATATTTGATTTCTATTTACAGCTGAGTAGCGAGGCGTGCAAAAAATTTGTTTTTACTGCCTAAAAAATCAAGATTTTTTAAGGATTTTTTTTGATCAACCGCTTAAAAATTCGTAGAATTTTTGGCGCCTAGAAAATGAAATTTTCGAGGGTTTTTTTCAAAAAAAAGGTTGTTTCCGAATCTTTTATTAATTTTCGTATATTAGAAGGAAAACCCAGGAAAATATATAATAGCCGGTAATAAATAGGTTAATAACTAAATTGGATTGGCGATTATAATGAACATCCATTTTTATAACTGGATTTTATTAACCGGTATTGTAATATCAATTTTAATAATAATATTTATCCTATTCCCCAATTACCCCTATCTAAATGTTTTTATTATACTTCTGGGCGCGTTGCTGGTTTTTTTAGTTGGGGAATCTTTGAATAAGAGTCACATGGAAAAAAATAGAAAAACATTTTTGTTTAAAATAAAGCCCATTATTGGTAGTAATATTAAACTGGCCGAATCAAACATCCATATTATTAAGGATAAGCCTGCTGGATGTGAATTAAGCATGCTAAAAAATATATGGGGACCAGAGGATCCTGATCCTGCAAAAATAGGCCTGAAAGAGGAAATGATGATGGATTTATTAGTTTTAAAAGAAAGCGTTACCAAAATTAATGAAAATATCTCAGATATCAATGCTTTGAAGGTTAAATTTAATACCCTCAAAGATTCCACTAAATTTACTGATATAATAGGTAGAATTGTTAGTTTTGAGAATGATTTAGAGGGTAAATTGAGTGAATTTATTAGAAACTCTGAAAAAATGTCTATTATAGTTGAAGATTTAATTTCAGATTAAATTATTTGAATTAACCAGCTAAAAAGATTTAAAAAAAAAGTTTGTGGTAGAAAAATAATATTTATAAATTCCATTTAAGTATGTCATATAGATTAAATACCAAATTAAATTCATTATAAACCTTTATATAAAGTTTTAAATTAATATTAGCCTCTAAAAATACAAAATATCTTTAAATAATGAATAATCAATATAAAAATTCGTATATGATCTATAAAATATAAAACAATCAATTATAAGTCAGTTTAATCAATTTAAAATTAATTTTATCGAGTGCTACATATTTGCATCTTGCACCTCTATTTCCAGTGTAAAGTAATATCAATATTTTAAATTGTAATACTAATTCCTTTTCCACACATACATTTCAAGTGTAGGTAATTTAAGATCCCAAACTTGCATTACTAAACTACTTATAGTATTACATATGTAGTAAGTGTAAGAGTGTTATGGTAAATGTAACCAAAAAATATCAGGTGACCATTCCTTGAGAAGTAAGGGAAATAAATATCGACAAGGGAGACAATGTGGTCTTCGTTAAAAACGGTGATGGAAGCTGGATAATGATGAAAGTAGATGATCTGACCTCCAGAATGATATATTCCTCAGCAGATATCGATCAAACATTGAAGGAATCACATCAAGGCTTTAAAAAACCTGTTAAAAAGGTTAGTGATTAATGAAACTGGTTCTGGATACAAAGGTTTAAAAAATGGGGAATTCTGCAAATGGCTCCTCTTAGAAAAAGAGGAGAAATACCTGCCGGCGATTGGCCTATATAGAATACCTGGAACACCACCTAAAGAAGGGAAACACATAATCCATGGTGGATGAATAAAAAACTTTTCTGGGCTAATTATTAAAGATATTACTCGAAATTCTGTAGAACGGGGATAAAAAAAATTTCCTGATACTTTTTTTATGAAATACTCATCTAACTTCGGGCAAGTGAAGCAAAAATAGCAACGAAACCAAGCAAAGCTGAAATTGTAAATGCTACATTAATACTTTGAAGCAGGGCAGGATAATTTCCAGGATTAAATTCAACTGCCCCCACATAAACCGAGAAAATCACCAGAACCATTCCCATACTTAGAGTCTGGCCGATAATTCGCATGGTACTTATTGTTGCTGATGCAACTCCAAAATATCTCCTTTTAACAGAATTCATCACTGCGTGTATGTTTGGAGCAGAAAAGATTGCAGATCCTATCCCCAGTAAAACAAGGCTGAAGAGTATAAGATAGATACTTGTTTCAGCACTTAAAAAAGCGAAAATTATAAGCCCAGCAGTTACTATTGCCATTCCAATGGAGGCCAGTATTCTTGAAGGATATTTATCTGATAGTCTCCCTGCAATTGGAGAGATAATGGCCATAAAAAGGGTTTGGGTAGCTAAAATAAGTCCAGCTCCCCGGGGATCGAACCCTTTGATGTATTGCAGATAGAGGCTTAAAAGAAATACCACTGCAAATGTTCCTGTAAAGTTTATAAGCGATGCGAGATTGGAGAATGCAAACATACGGTTTTCAAAAAAGAGCCTCATCTCCAGTACAGGATGTTCAATCCTTAATTCCCAGGCTACAAAGCCTATAATCCCACCAATACCTAAAACAAGCATTATTTGCCCTATTAAGCTTGTTATTGCTGAAAATCCCGTCAAAACAAGTAGCAGAGATACTGCATAAAGAATTGATCCCCAAATATCCAGTTTTTCGCCCTTACACTCTGCCCATTCACTTCCCCTGAGTTTAATTATAACCAGAGCTGTTGCTAAAGCTCCAAAAGGGACTATAAGGTAAAATATACTCCTCCAGCCAGGATACTGGGTTAAAAGACCTCCAAGAACCGGTCCCATGACCAGCCCTATAAATAATGCGCTGCCACTTAGTCCTATGGCCTTGCCCACCTCTCCAGGTGGAAATGCATGTGTTATAATGGCCAGTGATGTAACAAATATGGCTGCGCTTCCAACACCCTGTAAAACCCTTGCAAAGATTAGAAATTCTACTGAAGGTGAAAGGGATGCAAGAAGGGTTGCAATGGTAAATATAATTATTCCCAGGATGAATATCCTCTTTGTTCCGTATATGTCTGCTATTCGCCCGAAGGGAACTGAAAGCATGGCCGATGCCAGGAGAAATGATGTTGTAATCCAGCTTAGCATTAGGGCATTGGCGGCTAATTCTTCAGCGATTACTGGAAGGGCCACATTTACTGATGAGGCCATAAAAGGAGTTAGGAATGAGGCAATTGTTGCAACCAGTAAAACGGTCATTTTATTGGAGTAATCATCTGACATATCAATAATTTATATATTTTGGTGTTTAAATAACTGATCTTACTTATTTATTTAGGACCGGTTCATTTTAGAAAGTATAGAATCTAAAACATCTTTTTGTTTATTTTAACATTATATTCGTTTTTAGGGTGGTTTCATTGTTTTTGGTACTTTTAAAAGTTGTTGTAGAAAAATATAACGAAATAAACAACTTAAATTCTATAAATATTTATGTAATATTCCAGTAAAAGGTGATGGAATATGATTATCCATCTCAAAAAGAATTATTGAACGCCATTAGGGACTAATCTGGGTTTAATCAGAGTTAGGATAATGTCCGACATTTTATTTTATTATATCAATTAATGATCAGCCTAAAAATCATTTATTATGCTTAAAATAGTTTATTAGTTAATTATGACAGCCATAAAGCTATCTTGAGGATTCCTGGCTGTATAATTAACTTTTTCCCTTAAATTATCTAGTCTTTGATTGTGTGATTATATTCACACTAAATTATATTTACAACAAAATATTATATCTATTTATCGGTTTTAGTAATCTATTTAAGGATATTATTACTTAAAATATCTTTTCTTAATGAATTTTTCATTGAATAAGCTTAAATACATAAAGATAAATTAAAAACAAAAAGACTGAACCCTGCGCTGCAAAAGTATTAAATAAACCCCAATAAATATAAAGAAGAAAATTATTTAAGGATTTTGGAAAAATGGGGCAATATTATCCAAAAAAAGAATTATGGTGTTGCTTTTAATTATACTTGGTTTATTTAAAAGCTTTCCCGCTTTAAGGGTTGTTCCCTGTTGTTCACTTCTGATATGTGGTCTTATCTTGAGCATTGGCCTTAAATACCAGAATAGCTAATTAATGAAGTTTTTGGTCTGAAAATTCTTCTTAAAGTACTGAGTTGCCATGATTTTAGGAAATGGATTCATATTAAGTCCCGTGTTATTTAACTTAAATTGATCAAAATAAAAAATGAAATCTGGACAGTATTGATACTGTATTTCTAAAGTGCCAGACTGAAATTGATCTTAATAACAATGAAAACATGCCAGAATTATTTCTAAGACTGATAAGCAGTTGTGGAATATAATCATGGGAGAATGATCCCCCCTATTGGCTATTAGCAACATATACCTGGTTTTAGGAGTATTAATCTGTCTATGGCTTTTACCACCGGAATAGTGAGCTTTTCGATGGATGGATTGAGTGGAATTTTTTATAATTTTTATTTCGTTATAGGACAATATAGCGAAGTAACAGAATTATTTATATCCAAAATTATTGAAATTATCAAAAGTAGCAAAAATAATTGGGCACATATACACTGAAAAGATCATTTAGGGCCATTTTAATGATTAATACACTTTTATAAGATTTTATGAGTTCTTATTTATTTCCATATTATTTATAACATTTTTCTGCAATATAAATAAAAGAATTCACAAAGTGTATATGTTAAAATTAAACTTATTATGGTGAATTTCATGGGCGCGATAACAGTTTGTATTCCAGATGAATTGGAAATAGCATTCAGAAGAATCACAAGACATAAATATGGAGATAAACAGGGAAGATTATCACGCGGGGCAACTGAGGCCCTCTTTGACTGGTGCAGGAAAGAAGGATTTGAATACGTAGACATAGAAGACGAAGATAGAGTCTGTGAATAAAGTTAGAGAGAATTAAATGAGTTCAGTAAGCGTAAGCAGGTGCGGTTCATACAATATTGCAGATGTTCGAAAGGCCGTTAACACTTGTCTCCATAATTTAGGTGAACTTTCCTCATTCATTAAACCCAGTGATAGGGTTTTAATCAAACCCAATATTCTTCTTGCAAAAGCCCCTGAAGAAGCTATTACAACCCATCCAGCGATTATTGAATCTATAATTACTGCAGTTAAAAAAGAAGGTGCTATCCCCCTTGTTGGAGACAGTCCTGGAGGCCTTGTAGGACGTGTTATCAAACACTGGAAAATTACAGGTATTGAAGAAGTCTGCAAACGTTTGGATGTGGAAATCCTGAATTTTGAATCTTCAGGGGTATATGAAAAAAGAATCAATGGAAATCATTATCATATAGCAAAACCAGTGCTGGATGCTGACTTCATCATTAATGCGCCTAAAATTAAAACCCACGGCCTGACAGTTTTTACATGCGTCATTAAAAATATGTATGGAAGTGTTCCAGGGCTTACAAAAGTAAACTATCATAAAGAAGCTCCAAAGCCTTCTGATTTTTCAAGATTGGTTGTTGACATATTCTCTTTATCAAAACCACACCTTAATATTGTTGATGGTGTAATTGGAATGGATGGATCTGGACCATCAGCTGGAAATCCCAAAGAACTGGGTATGATTTTAGCATCATCTGATGGAATCGCTCTTGATAGTTATATATGTCATATATTAGGAAAAGATCCAATGAAAATACCCACAAATAAAATTGCTTATGAAAGAGGGCTTGGAGAAGCAGATATAAATAAAATAAATATCCTTGGGGACCAATTAGAAGTTAGAAAAGATTTTAAATGGCCTCCACAGCTATCCTCATCACTGGATCTGGTACCTTCATTTATGGCCAGAGGTTTGATGAAATTTTACTGGTCAAGACCTAAAATTAACCCTGACATTTGTACAAACTGTAAAAAATGTGTTAAAAGCTGTCCCGTTGAGGCTTTAACTGCCGGAGTAAATATACCTGAATTTAATTATTCCGAATGCATAAATTGTCTCTGTTGTATGGAAATGTGCCCTGAAAAAGCTGTTCACCTAGAAAAAAGTCTCCTGGCAAGGTTAACTTCCCGGGAAAATTAAAAAAAATTTAAAATTTCTTTACATCAATCCCTGTTCCTTTTTACTGAAAAGAAAGGCTGATGTGAGGACTGTAACTGTAGCAAAGCCCAATAAAACTGCAGAATTAACGTATAAAGGTAAAACAGATTCATTAAGAATTGTAAACCGTAAAGCATCCACCCCATAGGTCAATGGGTTCAAATAGACTGCAAATTGGAGCCATTCTGGAAGTCCTGTTATTGGAAAAAGCGCCCCACTAAGTAAGAACATGGGAAGTACTATAAAGCTTAAAATAAGGTTAAATCCTTCCATACTGTCAGTAAAAGAAGCTATCATCAAGCCTAAACACGCTAATCCAAGGGATATCAGGACAATAAGCACCGTACTTACTAAAAAACAGGGAATGGTCATGGAAATGCCTACTATAAATGATAGCAAAAGCAATATAACTCCCTGAATTAATGAAGCTGTACTTATACCAAGCGCTTTACCCATTACAACTGATGAACGGGAAATAGGGGCAACAAGAATTTCTTTTAAAAACCCGTATTGACGATCAATGATTACAGACACTCCTGAAAAGACCGACGTAAACAGAATAGTCTGGCCAATAATTCCTGGAAATATAAATTGCTGATAATCAATCCCCACCTGGCCGAATCTTACAGCAGCCCCCAAACCTGTTCCAAATATGATTAGCCATAAAAGGGGTGTTACAACTGAAGTTACAATTCTGGATTTGTAGCGGATGTATCTTTTAGTTTCCCGAAGCCAGATGGTGTATATTCCTTCTAACTCTGCCATTCATCTCTCCCCTTTTATAGAGGATCCTGTATACTTTATAAAAACGTCTTCAAGATTAGGATGGTCGAGTTCTACCGATTTAACATCTATTCCATTTTCACCTGCAAAATTAACCATTTTAGTGATTAAGTTTTCTCCTCGTTCTACCATTAATTTGATTTCATGGTCAACTACGAATATTTCCTTGATAAAATCAAGATCTTCTACTGCTTTACAGAATTTATCTATATCATCAACTGTTAAGGTAATTGTATCTGCCTTTAGTTCTCTTTTAAGGTTTTTAGGAGAGTCAGTTTTAACTATTTGACCCTGGTTAAAAATAGCGATTTTATCGCAGAGTTTATCTGCCTCATCCATGTAATGAGTGGTTAAAAGCACTGTAATGTCTTCTCTTTTATTTAGATCTTCAATATATTCCCATATCTTCTCTCTTGTTTGTGGATCAAGTCCCAGGGTCGGTTCGTCTAAAAAAAGGACCTTTGGATAGTGAATTAAGCCCCTTCCAATTTCAAGCCTTCTTTTCATCCCCCCTGAGTATGTTTTTGTAAACTCATCCGCCTTCTCTCCAAGGTCTATCAGGTCCAGTATTTCATCGATCCGTTTTTTTCTAACATCCTGAGGTACTCCATAAAGAGCAGCATGCATTTCAAGATGTTCGCGGCCTGTCAGTATGTCATCTAAAGCTCTGGATTGAAATACAATGCCTATTGATGCTCTAACTTCTTTAGCCTGTTTTACTATATCGTGTCCATTTACAGATGCTGTGCCAGAGCTTGGATGAAGTATTGTGCAAAGCATTGAAATGAGTGTTGTTTTTCCAGCTCCATTAGGCCCTAAAACTCCGTAAACTCTGTTCCTTTCAACTTCTAAATTTACAGTGTCTACTGCCGTAAAATCATCGAATTTTTTGGTAATATCATACGTTTCTATAATATTCTCCATTTTACTCACTGATGGCTTATTGATTCATGATTTTAATTCTATGATTATAAATTAATATTAAAAAGATATTCCCATTATCCATCTATTATCTGTTGTTAAAAAGATATATATCTAGTTACCTAAATCAAATTATAGGTTATATTTATTCCATAGACGGTGATTATTTGAAAAAGAAGGATATAGAAGTTGATTCAATTGTTGATGAGTATAAAATGAGTATGGGAGGATGTTTTTTTTCTAAAATAGATTATAATGATAACAATTACGATTTAGAGCATGAATTAATAAATGATGTAATAGAAAACCATATTTATAACCTTGAAAAGCTTTTACATGCATACGATGAATTATCATCGGATAAAAAGCGTGAATTATTTTACAAAGCCCTTCATTCACTTATTGATGCTAATAAAAAATAATATTTATTAAAATTGTATCTTAAAAGCAGCTAAGGGTTTTTTAATTTAAATCATTAACTGTCTACTAAATAACAGCACTTTCATAAATTATATATGCTTTTTGTTATAAAATATTAGTTAAGATTACCTCTATAAAAAGCCTTATTCCCTAAACAATTAAACGGTGCATATCATGAAACTTGAAATAATTAAAAGCGAAGGTTTAGCCCATAAATCCTATTTTATTGGATCTAAAGGAGAAGCAGCAGTAATAGATCCAAGAAGGGACTGTGATTCCTATGTTAATTACTCAAAAAAGCATGAAATGCAGATAACACATATATTTGAAACCCACATTAACGAAGATTATGTGATAGGTTCAAAAGAGCTTTCAAAAAGAGTTGGAGCCCAAATATATCATGGAAACAATCCTGAATATGGTTATGGTAACACCGTGATGGAAGGAGAAAAATTCAAAATAGGGGATATGGATTTAGAGATTATTGAAACCCCCGGACACACAAAAGAAAGCATATCTCTCCTCTTAAAGGATAAAAAGGTTTCAGATGATGAATACATAATCTTTACAGGAGACACACTGTTTGCAGGAGAAGTTGGCCGAACAGACCTTTACGGAGACGATAAAAGAGAAGAGATGGCAGAAATGCTTTACAACAGCCTGCATAATAAGATCCTTCCATTAGGTGGCCAGGTACTCGTGTTCCCTGCACATGGATCTGGCTCTGTATGTGGAAAGGATATTCGTGAAAGCGAATTTACAACAATTGGATATGAAAAAAAAACCAATCCTGCACTTCAAAAATCCAGAGAAGAATTTATAAAGCTCAAGTTAAATGAAAAAATGGTTAAAGCCCCATATTTCAAAAAAATGGAGGAATATAACAAGGGAAATGCCCCAATTCTCTGCAGACTACCCTATCCGAGGCCATTAAATGTAGAAGAGCTTAAAGAACATATAGGGACTTCCCAGATTGTTGATGTTAGAATGGCAGCAAGCTATGCTGGAGGGCATATCCCTGGCACTCTGAATATCTGGAAACAGGGATTAACATATTTTGCTGGATGGATGCTTAATTATAAAGACCCAGTTATCATAATTGATGAAAATAATCAACATATAAATGAGATTATAAGATACCTCATAAGAATTGGGTACGATAATATCATGGGATATTTAAAGAGAGGATTCACAAACTGGGCCAATAGTGGTGAGGAAATCGATGAAATAGATACATGGTCTGTACATGATTTAAAAGAGAGACAGAGCAATAAATCAATATTTATACTTGACGTGCGGGAAATTGGAGAATGGGAAGAAGGATATATCGAAGGTGCAGCTCATATCTACGTCGGAAATTTGAAATATCATTTGGATGAAGTTCCAAAAGATAAATACATAGTAATATATTGCGATACTGGAAATAGGGCGAGTATTGCAGCAAGTGTACTAAAAAACAATGGTTACAAACAAGTTGCCACTGTTCTTGGAAGCATAAGGGCCTGGAAAGCTGCAGGATATCCTCTTATAAAGGATCAGTAATTTATTTTTATCTATCCATAGCATAAAGGAGGTTTTTAATTGGATTCCATTATAAATATTGAAGATAAGATTAATAAGCTTCAAAAAAAAGATAAAGAATCATATAAACTATTTAAAGCTATTTTTAACGTTTCAAGCGCTTCAGGCACCATGAAAATCCCTTCAACCTTTAGAGAAAAAGTTAGATTGTATTTTGGAAAAAAAGACCATGAGGGCAATATTACAGAATCTGTAAATGAAGTTATAGAAAGAATAGGGACACAAAAAGTAGTTAAAACCTATAACAAATGGACAGGGAGCGGTTCACTTTTTAATTCATTGAGGGCAGGTAGACCTGGAATGAGGGAAGAAGAACTTCAGGATCAAAAAAAGAAGATTGATGAGTACATCCATAAATCAGGAGAAGGATGCGATTTCTGTCAGCCTGAAATATATACACCTGAAGATATTTTTGGAAGGATTAAAGGCAAATATTGTATTACTGGCGCAAACATCGCTAAATATGATGCCTGGAGCAGTATAATCTTTTTTAATAAGCACAATCCACTTGATTTTACCCAGGATGAAATTTCTGATTATATAGATACTGGTTTTAAATGGTTTAAAAAGGTAAAAAACCAGGATAAAAGTTTTAAATTTCCCCTTTTCCTCTGGAACTGCCTCCCCAAGGCAGGAGCATCCCAGGTACACGGTCATGCCCAGATATTAATGACTGATAACATTCCATATGCAAAAACACAATTTTTAAGAAAAATCTTCCGTGAATACATGAGATTAACAGGTAGAAACTATTTCAAAGATTTATACAAGGTTCACAAAGCACTTGGACTTTCTCTGGATGCAGATATTATGGGCTTTGCAAATATAACCCCACTTAAAGAGAAAGAATTTATTATCATCTCCTACCAAAACCCATCAAAAAGCGATGAAGTTAAAAAAACAATTCACAGAGTATTAAGGTGTTATATAGACAGAATGGGAATGAACAGCTTTAACCTGGCAATTTCATGTCCTGCATTCGGCGAAAGCATGTATCCTTACCTTATACAGATGGTGGATAGAGGAAATATTTTTAAATCCACTGCAGATATAGGCGCTATGGAACTGTACGGAAGTAGCGTCATTGCAGATGATCCTTATTATGTGATTAACACCATAAATGAGTTTATTTAGGAGTAATTTAAGAGAATAATCATAAAATTTTTATTTAATAGCCATTAATATATATCCGGTGATATTCATGAACATGGTTAAAATTCCCAAGATGAGTAAAGAAGAATACGATAAATTAATAAGTGAAAACCATATAAGCCGAATTGCATTTACAGGAGATGACTTTCCATATATTGCACCATTTATGTACATCTTTGATGATCATGAAAAGTTTTTATATTTTTTATCAACAAATTACGGCAAAAAAATAGATCTGTTCCAAAAAAATCCTAATGTTGCTGTAGAAATCGAAAAATACAGTGAAGATATGTCCAGTTACAAATTTATAACCATTCAAGGCCGTATCACAGAAGTTAAAGATTCAAAAAATGCTGATGAAATCAAAAAACAATTTGCAGATATGATTGATAAAAAACTTTCCACCAAAGCACTGGCAGCTCTTGGATATTCACCAGGAAAATCTCCTGAGGCAATTATTGAAGGAGAAAATGTACTTGTTTGGAAGTTAGTGGATGTAAATAGCATAGTAGCTCTTAAAAACCCTTAATAATATTTAATCTAAATTTAAGAGTATAAATTTGTCTATATTTACTTTTTAAACCATTTATATTTATTATATTCTTATTTAACAATCTATTTTTGAAAATTTTTTAGTTAAGTTTATATTGGCCCTATTAAATATTAGTATTAGAGAGGGGTGGGGCTTTTTCTTATGAAGAAAAAATATATGGAGAACCTTCATAAAGAGGATGATTTTGACGTTGCTGGAATGTATTTTCTGGAACATAATCTTTTAAAAAATAAGAATGTAGATGAAGACGACTTATTGATGTATATATCATCAATTATAGAGGCAGTTACAATAAAAAACTGTGTTGAAGCTGTTGATGATGAATACCTTGAATATTTAAAATTTAAAAATCGTGAAATAAGATGGTTAGCTGCTAAAACAAGATTTAAAGCTAAATCAAATTTATAACATTTAATTTATCCTCTTTTGAACCTTTTCGCTTTTTAATTCCCTTAAAGCATCCTTTGCAATCCATTTAGCACTTCTACTTTCAATATTACAGATCTCTTCAGCTAAAATAATTGATTCTTTATTTAAATTATTATTTCGTTTTCCAATTTGCCTTAAAGCCCAGTTTACAGCTTTTTTAACGAAATTTCTATTATCTGATGATTCTCTTAATATAAGGGGGAAAAATTGCTCGAACTTAGAATCAGGAGCTTTTTTGTCGTGCACTGCCAGAGTTGCTATTAGAGTAAAAGCGGCTCTTTTAACGAATTCTTCATCCCTCAAACTCCACTCGGATACTTTTTTGTATGCAAAAGGGGTTTTACAGAATAGATTTATGCAACACTGGTCGCATACATCCCATGAATCAAAATCAAGAGCCCATTTTTCCATCTGTTCCTCACTAACCATTTCAGGAATCTCTATTAAGCTCGCCAGAATTCTGGTTTCGCTGTAGCCATGTTCCCACAGCATTCCTGCAAGTTCATGATTTTTACCTGTTTTACGGGCTATTCTTCTTAGCTCGGGCATTCTCACGCCGTAAGCTTTATTTGAATTTATCCCAAACCTTGCTCTTCCTTCAACATCTTCTGGACTGGAAAGCGATTCAAGTTCATTTATTAATTCTTCAAATTCCATAAAAATTATTCCTATATAATTTTTACCCATAAATGGCTTTTAATACGCGTAATATGTTTAATTTTCCCTAAACATGCAAATATCCTGATAGATTTTTATTTAGGGGAATATGCAAAACCACATTCATTGCATTTGTATCTATACCATGAAATACGTCCATTGCATTTTGGGCATCTAAATCTGTTTTTTTGATTTTTAATCCAATTTTTGACACCTATTTCTTTAATCTTTTCAAGATTATCATATATTTCATGGCGATAATTGAATCTAGAATCATCAGAATGTGAATTTTTTAACTTTTCTATTAAATTACAGGGAAATTCATCGCAATCATTGCAAAAGTTAAGACTTTTATCTTCAAAACAGCATTTTCGAATTTTACATCTCCATTTACTCTTTCTTCTCTGGTTTAGCTCCTCACTACCACAACCTAAACAGCTTTTTTTATAAGAAGGACATGCTCCACAAAAAACCCCGCACGGAGCTGATTCATCAGGTATTTTGCCCATTTTAAATCTCCTATACTATTTTTATGTTTTTCAATCTGGAATATAACAGATATCCCATTCCAATTGTTATAAGGAATCATTACATATGTCAGACCTATATCCATCATATAATCAGTTAAGTTCATTTGCATTGGACTTGCTGGAAGAAACATAATGAGATCTATGGCTATATTAATCAAAAACCATGCTAAACCAATTATTATACCTTCTTTTTTTAAATTAACTTCTATATCCCTTAAATAATAATATGCTAGAATTACCACAACTAATGTAAGAACTACATGCATTATAGATTCAAATAGAGGTCTCATAGTGGTTCGAATAGGGAAAATCACCAAAGATACCAGAAAAAGAATTAACCAGACTATAAACCCAAATATAACTATTTTTAAATATCTGTTCATTATTTCACCCTTTTTATAGGCTGTTTAATGACCGTTTGAGTCTTTCAGGCTTTGTTCTGCACACGTCACTGATATATATCTCATGATGTTTTTCACCGGGCCTGCTGCCATCAAATTCATAGCCTTTCCTTCATAAAAGCGTGTGATTTTCAAAACGGTTGGTCCTTCCCAAAATAGTGGCCTATATGCATTATCTAAGCAGATAGGTTTTCATGCAGGCTTTCAGGTCTAATTTTAGAAAGTGCTGGTACATTTTTCTTTTACCTGTAAAATTCCCTGATTAACAATATCTTAGTTATAATATCTGGTTGCCTTATCATTACCGTACATTTCCAGATGCCCTTATCTCCAATACTGAAATTTTCCATGTTTTCAACCAACCAGAGACCTTCAAGGTCATTACCACATAATCCTGGGATTTTTCCTTTTTGAGATGAATTTAGTTTTATATGACATTGGAAACAGTGCTTCCATTGCATCCTAACATTCTTTCGATGTATTGGGGTCTCCCCGGCCATGGATCATAAAATTTAATGGGAGGAACTTCCACAATGGAAGGTTCCCTTATTGATGGATTATAAAGCTCCTTATTCTCCTTTTTCAGGTCTATTTCAGGCATTTAATTCACATCATAAATTATTTTTTCATCACCGGGAAGGAAATTTCAGTTAAAAGCTCGTTTTCTGGTGTCTCATTAGGATCTGAAAGATATATCTCCATTGGCGGCCCAATGATTTCATAGCCATTTTTATAGGCATATTGGGCGATTTTACCAAGCACCATGCCGCATTCACTGTATGGTCCTTTGTGAATGGATGAAAGAACCAGTTGTTCAGGTACTTTTTTGATTTTTACTCTTCCCTCTTCCTCTGCTTCTCCTTCAAATGGCATTCCAATTTCATACTTCAATTCTTCAACTGACACTTCCTGTGGGCTGTTGAAGTATATCCCATAGGTTGGGCCCATCATCTGCAGGCCTTTGGCCATTATAAACCCAACAACTTCTCCCATTAGAACCGGAATTTCTTCATATGGTCCTTTATATGCTATATACGCTACCTGTCTTTTTCCAAGTTTCTTTTCTTTAATTTCCATTTTCTTACCTCTCAAATATTCTCTTCCTTTTTAATTTTTTCAATAAACTTTTCTACCCACACCATCTCTGTTTTAAGGCATGCAAGTGGCCGGCTGAAAAGTGCTACCACATAATATGGGGCATTCAATTCTTCCTGGGTTTTTACTGAACTTTCCAGAAATTTAATTCTCCCCTGAGCCGATTTTAGATAATTTTCAAGACATTCCACAACTTCCTGGGGCTTAAGATAGTTGAGATAAGCCAGGCCAAGATCAAAGGGCGAAATTAACTTTTTATTCCATGAAAGAAGATCAATGAGCTTTTCTCTCATTGTTCGCCTTCCCAGATCAGTTATTGTAAAGACTTTACGTGATGGTTTGCCTTCAACCTTTTCCAGCTTAGATTCCACAAGTTCTTTTTTTTCCAGCTTCCTTAAGACATAATAAATGGATGAAAACCCAATCTGAGTCCAGTTACGCATGCCCCATCCTTCAATAGTCTTTTCAAGCTGATAACCGTAGTATGGTTCCTCATAAAGCAGGCCAAGAATTGCTGTCTCAAGATCTGATATATCAGACATAATATCACCCTTCTGTTACATTCGCATATTATACATATATAATATTCTAATCATATAATATATTGAATCAAATATATAAACTTAACGATGGATAATAAAATTAAAAAAAATACTTTTTGAACTTATTTAAAGAATCAAAATAAAAAAAGAATTAGTTAATATTCTTCGCATTTGATCTGGAAGTACTTAGCTGGATGATCACATGAAGGACATTCTTCTGGAGGTTCCATCCCTACATGGACATATCCGCATTTTCTGCAAACCCACTCAACTTCTCTATCTTTTTTCCATAATGTCCCTGCTTCTATCTGGCCTAAAATTTTCTTGAACCGTTCTGCATGATGCTCTTCTACTTTCCCAATTGCCCTTAATCTGTCAGCAATATCTTTCAGCCCCTCTTCTTCAGCCACATCTGCAAATTGAGGGTACATTTCTGTATATTCATAATGTTCACCTGCAATCGAGGCTTTAAGATTTTCTACCGTAGTTCCAAATGTTGTTGGAGCATCTACTTCAACTATAATTTCTTCCGGGACCTCACCTGCTTCTTTTAATCCGTTGATCATTTTCATTGACCATTTTGCGTGTTCCCTTTCGTTTTCTGCATTATTCAGGAAGATTTCAGAAAGCTGCTCATATCCTTCCTTCTTTGCAGCTTTAGCATACATTGTATACCTGTTTCTTGCCTGACTTTCGCCAATAAAGGCTTTTGCTAAATTTTCTATTGTTTTTTTCATTTTTTTTGTTCCTCCTCTGGTATTCATACCATTAATAAAAAATTAATATAATCTTGAAAAAACTGGTTAATAATTCTTTTTCCAATTTACTCTTCTACAATTACCAATATTGTCTTAACTTTTATCCCTTCCTCTTCATTTATTAATCGCCCTATTTCTGCCAGAAGTTTATTTATTTTATCATTTTTAATGTCTCTAATTTTTCCATTAGGTTCTGCTAAGTTCACATGGGGTTCAGAATTCATCTCATAGCGGATTTCACCCTTATAATGGAAGCTTCCTATAATACCCAGCTTAACCAGTAACTTTAGATTCTCATGTACTGTTGATCTGCTTACACTGGGATGTGTAGCTTTAACAGCTTTATAGATGTCATTAAATGAGGGATGATATTTTTCTAACTCCTTTAGTTTTTTAATTAATTCCAGCCTTTGAGGAGTAATTTTAATTCCATATCCCCTGAACTTCTCTTCCATATTATAATTATATTGATATTAGAATAAAAATGTATCGAAGAAAAACTTATATAGAACTTGATTCTATATAGAACTTAATATATTTAGAAAATATTAAATATTTTCTAAGGAATATTATTATTAACAGTAATTAACTCTAAAAACACAAGACTCACAGTTTTGTAAAATTTAAAATAGATGAATTAGAAATAAAAAAAAGGAGTGAAAATATGGATAAAAACAGTAAACAAACTGTTAGCGGTGGCACGACGAACCTTGAATGGTGGCCTAACAAGTTGAATCTCGACATACTGCGCCAGCATTCCTCGAAGTCCAATCCAATGGACGAGGGTTTCAACTACGCTGAAGAATTCAAGAGTCTCGACTTTAAGACCCTGAAGAAGGACCTCCATGAACTGATGACGAAGTCACAGGACTGGTGGCCAGCGGACTTTGGCCACTACGGACCTTTATTTATCCGCATGGCGTGGCACGCCGCCGGTACCTACCGTGTTGGTGATGGTCGCGGCGGGGGGGGTAACGGTAACCAGCGCTTTGCGCCTCTAAATAGCTGGCCCGACAATCAGAACCTCGACAAAGCGCGCCGACTGCTCTGGCCCATCAAGCAGAAGTACGGCCGGAAAATTTCCTGGGCCGACCTCTTGATTCTCGCTGGCAATGTCGCCATGGAATCCATGGGTTTTGCGACCTTCGGTTTCGGTGGCGGGCGTGAGGATATCTGGGAACCAGAAAAGGACATAAACTGGGGTTCCGAGAGAGAGTGGCTTGGAGACGAACGCTACACCGGTGAACGTGAACTCGAGAAACCACTCGCCGCCGTTCAGATGGGCCTGATCTATGTGAACCCGGAAGGCCCGAACGGCAACCCAGACCCCATCGCTGCGGCGCAGGATATCCGCGATATCTTCGCTCGCATGGCGATGAACGACGAGGAAACAGTAGCCCTCATTGCTGGTGGCCACGCCTTCGGCAAAACCCATGGCGCCGGCGACCCAAAGAATGTGGGACCAGAGCCAGAAGCAGCTCCAATCGAGGAGCAGGGCCTGGGCTGGAAAAGCAGCTTCGGCACGGGCAAAGGCAACGACACGATTACCAGCGGCCCGGAACTTATCTGGACCAACACGCCAACGAAGTGGGACAACAACTTCTTCCGGATCTTATTCGAATTCGAATGGGAGCTGACTAAAAGCCCAGCCGGTGCATACCAGTGGAAGCCGAAGGGTGACGCTGGAGCCGATACCGTGCCGGATCCGCATGACCCATCAAAGCGTCGCACCCCCGGCATGTTGACCACCGACCTTTCTTTGCGACTTGACCCTATCTACGAAAAGATCTCAAGGCGCTTCTATGAGAACCCGGATCAACTTACAGACGCGTTCGCCCGTGCGTGGTTCAAGCTTACCCACCGTGACATGGGCCCGCGGACACGCTATCTCGGCCCGGAGGTACCGGACGAGGAACTCATCTGGCAGGACCCCATCCCTGCGGTCAATCACGAACTGATTGATGAAGAAGACATCACCACTCTCAAGGGCATGATATCTGCCTCTGGCCTATCAGTTTCAGAGCTGGTTTCCACCGCCTGGGCCTCGGCATCCACCTTCCGCGGCTCAGATAAGCGTGGAGGTGCCAATGGCGCCCGCATTCGCCTGGCACCTCAGAAGGATTGGGAAGTCAACCAGCCAGCCCAGTTAGCCAGAGTGCTTGAAATGCTGGAGGGCATCCAGAGCGAATTTAACGAAGCACAAAAAGGCGGCAAAAAGGTTTCGCTGGCTGATCTCATCGTTTTGGCTGGTTGCGCGGGTGTTGAGCAGGCTGCAAAAAATGCTGGCCACGATGTAACTGTGCCCTTCACGCCGGGACGCATGGACGCCCTGGAGGAGCAGACCGATGTGAACTCCTTTGCCGTGCTAGAACCAGTTGCAGACGGCTTCCGCAACTATCAGAAGACTCAAAGCGAAGTTAGACCTGAAGAGTTGCTGGTGGACAAAGCGCAATTGCTGACATTGACCGTTCCTGAGATGACGGTTCTCATTGGCGGCTTACGTGTCCTGAATGCCAACTTTGGACAATCCCCGAATGGCGTCTTCACTGAGCAGCCCGAGGCGCTTACCAACGATTTCTTTGTGAATTTGCTTGATATGAAAACAGAATGGAATGCATCTACAGAGGACAATGATGCATACGAGGGGCGGGACCGAGCAACAGGCGAACTCAGGTGGACCGGCACTCGTGTCGACCTCATCTTCGGTTCAAACTCCGAGCTCAGGGCATTGGCAGAAGTCTATGCATGTGAGGACTCCTCAGAGAAGTTCCTGCACGACTTTATTAAGGCGTGGGACAAGGTCATGAACCTGGATAGATTCGACCTGGCCTAATTGTGAATCATATCGCTCTGGACTAAACGCTGGATAACTTAATCATCATTTCTTTTACTAAGAAACGATGATTATCCAGTGTACACTTCAGTGAAATATAAATAAATTAAATTTTTTTTTAAACTATTTAAAATCTTTAAGGAGGTATTTCATTATGAAAAGAAGGAAAATCGCATGGGGAATTACAGGTGCTGGTGATAAAATAGAAAAAACCATCGAAGTAATGAAAGAAATAAATGAAGATTTTAAAGATCGTGTTGATATTGAAGTTTTTATCTCAAAAGCAGGTGATCATGTTATTAAATATTATGGACTATCCAGCAAACTGGAAAACAATTTTGACAAAATTTGGGTTGAAATTAATCCTAACGCACCATTTTTAGCAGGTAATATTCAATTAGGTAAGTACGAATTCATGTTAATTGCACCAGCTACATCTAACACCGTTGCCAAGATATCAATGAGGATGGGAGATACATTACTCTCCAATGCTGCAATTATGGGCCAGAAAGCAGATGTTCCCCTTTATATATTACCCTCTGATTACGAAGAAGGTGTTACCATAACTAAATTACCAAATGGAAAGGATTTAAAAATTTCCATACGTAAAGAAGATGTAGAACACGTTCAAAGACTTGCTAAAATGTATAAAACATTCATGATAAAGGAACCAGAAGATTTAATAAATGTATTCGTAGAACATTTCCCGTAACAAGTTCCATTTAATTTAAAAAAATTAGAATATTTTTGGGGGGAGGGTATGGAATTAAAAAGAGTATTTTTTTTCAGTTTAGGTGCTACATTGCTTAGTGTAGGTGCTGCAGGAGTCTTTATTCCGTTACTGCCCACCACTCCATTTGTTTTAGCTTCAGTCTTTTGTTTTGGTAAAAGTTCAAAAAGGACAGAAAGATGGGTTTCAAATAACCGCTATTTTGGAAGTTATATAGAAAATTATAAGACCAATCAAGGCGTGCCTTTAGATGTAAAAATAAAAAGTATTGTTTTTTTATGGATTATGTTAATATGTTCATCCATTATCTTTTTCAACCACTATATTCCCATAATAATGACCTCTGTGGGAATAATAGTAACAGCACATATATTGCTGCTTAAAACAAAAAGAAGTAGTAATTTCATGGATCATTGACATATTGAAACTGTATATGGTAAAAAAAAGTTACTTTAACTTTAAAAGAAACACATTTTTAATTAACTTTCTCTAATTCTCCATTTTTGATAGAAAACAAATTATCTGCATAATCAGCTAAATCAGAATTATTGGAAACCATTAAAACTGTATATTTATCTCCTATATCTCTTATTAAATCCATTAAAACATCTGTACTATCTGCATCAAGTTCACCAGTCGGTTCATCTGCTAAAATAAGAGAGGGATGGTTGATCATTGCTCTTGCCAGTCCAGCCTTCTGCTCATATTCTGTAGAAAGCTCTTCAGGGAATTTACGGCTATCCATTATATCCACGCTTTTTAAGAGTTCTATTGCTTTTTCTTTATCTGGAGAAATCATAGGAAGCATTGTATTTTCCAAAATGTTTAAATAAGGTAGTAAATTTTCCCTTTGATAAATAATTCCAATTTCTCTCTTTCTAATTTTACTTCTTTCTGGTTTAGGTAGATAGGAAGTATTTTTACCCCTTATTATAACTTCTCCATTTGTAGGGGTGTCTATTAAACTTGCAATATTTAAAAGCGTTGTTTTACCAGATCCAGAGGGCCCTAAAATAAGATTAAGAGAATTTTTCTTAAAAAGGAAATTAATCCCTTTTAAAGCATCCACCTTTTCTGCGCCATATGTTTTCCACACCTCTTTGAACTCCAGGATTTTGTCTTTCATATCCTTAATGCCTCCACAGGATCCTTTTTAGTGTTATACCAAACAGAAAAAGCTGCTAATAACGCACTAAGCGCTGATGTAATAACTATTGCTCCAATTGGAAGCCATACTGGCATTACAATTGAAAGAAGCCCTATTTGAATAATTTTTGACAAAATAGTTACTCCCACAACAACCAGCACAGTACCAACCACGGCACCTATAAGACCCAATATAGACGCCTCTAAAAGCAGACTTAACATTATCTGAAGCTCGGTAAAGCCCATAGATTTTAATAGAGCTATTTCTCTCTTTCTTTCCAGTAAATTAAGATCCATAGTATAGGTTATCCCAAAAATACCCACTAAAAACACTATGCTGGCCATTAAATCTATAATGGAAATGATATTTCTTAAAATACTTCTTATACCAGTTATGATTTGTGAATTAGAAAGTTCTGTTCCTAATATGGAATTAATATAATCGTTTAAAGCATTTATAGCGTTATTAACTCCTATATTGGTGTTTGAACTCGAAATTGAAACTCCCGCAGCAGTTTGATTTTCGCCAAGGAATGTGCTGATCCCTATCCCCGATCCAATGAGTATTAAGAGTACAATTACTCCAAAGGCTATCCTTAAAGCCGTTGATATGTTTCTCCACCAGTTTCTACGTAAATTTTTGTATGAAAGACTGTAGATGCCCATATTTGCCCCATTAATTTAACTTCCCTTTTTAACTTCTTCCAGTTCTTTCTCTATCTTATCCAATTTTTCCAGGATGTTTTCCATTGATTCATTTTGCCTCTTTATTTCTTTTTTTCTTTCTTTTCTTAATTCTTCGATAAGAGCAGATGCTATTGCCGCAGTAATCCATCCTGTGTAAGCAACACCTACAATTATTGCTATTACAGATACCAGTTTACCTATTCCTGTATAGGGAACAATGTTTCCATAACCTACAGTTGTCATGGATACAATCATGAAAAATGCCGAATCATCGAGGTTTGTGACTTCTGGGTTAACTGGGGATTCAATCCAGAAAAAAATTAAAGATCCAAAGATAAATGAACCTAAAAGAATGAATGTTGCCACATCCAATTTTGTTTTTTCTGTAAATCTTATTATATCTCTTATTTTGAGTAAATACCTGATTAAAGCATGTATTCTTATTAAAAATAATATTATTATAATTAAATTAGCAGTGGGGGCTAACACTATTACAATATATGCTACAGGGACTATTGCAAAAATATCCATCCAGTTTTTTGCCATAAACTGTTTCTTATTTTTTGCTTTATTCAACCTGGATAAAGCATGGAAAATTACCAAGACAGATACAATTAAATCAAACTCAATAAGTCCCAATATAGTTGTCTTTAAATTTAAAGCAAAACTTAAAGCCATAAAAATTAAGAATATAATATCAATAAATATAAAAATGAATAAAAAGGCATTAAATATAACTTTGAAGTTTCTCTGCATGTTATCATCATAAGTTTTATGGATTTAATTTCTGTTTTTTGGTATAAAAATACTGGTAATAAAGCCTAAAAGCAGAATAATTGTCAGTGCATTAAACGTCTGTTTCATTGCGCTGCTAATTGTTGATTCTACAATTTGGGTAGCTTGCGGTATTAATTCTGGAGGTATCTGTGGTTTTTCAGTCTGCATCTTTTCCACATATGCAAAAAGACTGCTCTGAATCTGTTCTGTGGTCATATTTCCAGCTAAACCTGATGCTTCAATACCCGCCGTAAGTCCTGTGAATATTCCCAGTAAAAGTAAAACTCCTATTAACGCCGTACCCATTGAATAGCCCAAATTTTTAAATGCATTCAAGAAACCTGCGGCATCAGTTTCTTGATCATCTCTTACAGCAGACATAGTAAGGTTGGTTAGTTGTGAAAGTAAAAATCCGACTCCAATTCCAAATACAACTGTTCCAGGGATGATATCAGCTATTTTAGTGTTTATATTGAATTCTCCACCTAATATGAATGCTCCTGCTGCAGCAATAAAGAATCCGATCATTACAATATATTTAGACTCTAATTTCGACGATAGTTTAGCTCCTATTAAAGAAAAAAACAAAATGGTGATTGAAGCAGGCAAAAGGGCAACGCCAGTCATAAATGCATCTAATTCGGTAACCTGTTGTAAAAAGACTGGAATTATAAATAAAAATCCTGCAAGGGGGATTTGCTGTATAACTGAGTTTAAATTACCTAAACCAAATAAACGGTTTTTAAGAAGTGAAATATCAGATAAAGGTTCTACTCCCTTATTAATTCTCCTTCTCTGCCATAATAAAAAGATTATAAACAGAATAGAGCCTGAAACTATTAATACTGTTACATATTCCCAATTTTGGGGCTTGGTTAGTAATAAAATTCCAAGTACAATCAAAACCAGAGAAACTATTGAAAGCAGAGCACCTAATATGTCTAAATCCTTCCATTTTAAGGTTGGTTTGGATTCAGTTAAATAGTGCCTGAAAATTAAGATTACGGCAACGAAAATGAGCTCGGATGCAAATACAAGCCTCCAGGTAAGGTAGGTTGTGAAAATTCCACCCACTATTGGACCTATTGCGGCTCCAACTGCCGCTATGCCTCCCCAAATACCAAAAGCGGTTATTCTGTCTTTACCTTCATAACTGGCACCTACAATTGTTGTAGTAGCCGGTAAAATCATTGCAGCACCGATACCTTCCAGAATAGCCCATCCTATAAGCAGCATACCTGCATTAAAGCTTAAAGTAGCTATGGTAGTTCCAGTAGCATAAACGCCTAATCCTAAAAGGAAAGTTTTCTTTCTACCAAGGATATCCTGTAACTTACTTCCCAACAGCATGAAAGAAGCTATAATTAATGCATATAAAGCTATAATTGACTGAATAATTGATAAAGTTGTATCTAATTCTACTACTAATGTGGTTATAGCTACATTCATAGCAGATGAATCTAGAACTATGATAAAAATTGCCATACAGGCGACTATCACCACGCCCCACTTATTCAGATCTTTTCTAGCCATAATATCACATGATATAATGAATAAGGGCTTTCTTGGCTTGAAAATTTATTCTTCTGGAACTTTTGATTTCATTAGTTCTGATGGACTGATAAAGAAAAGAGTTATACCATCTACTATTAACCAGATTCCTATCAATAAAGCCAGATAATATGGGTTCCACGCATAACTACCAAGTATGATGTATAATATACCTAAAATAATACCCAGTCCACCGACTCCTTTACCAGCAGTTCCTTCTTTAGTGAAGAATGACATTATACCTGAAATAATCAGGAAAAAACCTGCAAAGTAGAGCCAGAAACTTGCTAATAAACTGAATGCAAGTATATTTCCAAATAAGCCAATACCACCAATTACAGCAATAATCCCCAGTATTAAAAATGCTATACTTGCTCCCTTACTTTTACTCCATGTTCCAAAGCTTTGAGACAGTAGCCAGATACCTAAAAATATCACGGCAAATCCTGCAAGCACGCTTGCTGTAAAAACGCTGAATAAAGGAAACGCAATCACTAAAAGACCTAAAATTATTGCTAAAATACCTAATAAAACATTTCCTCCCTCTGCCATTTTATCATCTCCTATAAATAGCTCAAAAAAGCCCTCAATTATATATTTAACACTTATAATTTATATATATTAGTATTAGATAAGGGATGGTGGGGAGATTTTTTTTAATTATCATTCATCTTCTTTTCTCTTCTTTTCTTAAAAACGTAATATAGGATAACCAATATTATAATTACAGTTATAATATCAGTTAGAATATTTATATTGTTTACATAGACCAAATAAGCATTTCCAAGCTGCCATCCAACAATTCCAAGAATTGTAGCTTGAATCATTGCACCAAAAAATGTAATAACCAGGTATTTCTTAAGCGGATACTTTATCAAGCCACAGAAAAGATTTATAGCGATGCTTGGAATAATGGGGATACATCGGGCAGCAAAAAGAAAAAGGTTATCATAGCGACTTTCTTCGACCCTTTTTTCTACTTTTTGAACGTCTTCTACAGATACCCCCAGATATTTCCCTGAACGCTCAATAAACGGTGTACCTATTCTATATGATAAATAATAGTATACTAAGGAGCCTAAAGTGATTCCCAAGGCTGCAGGAAATATTACATTGAAATAAAGCCTTCCTATGGCGTCAAAAGATAATGGATTTCCCTTCATTATAAAAAAACTGGAGCCTAAAACAACGATGCTTGAAGGAATGGGAGCAATTATCTGTTCAAGTATGGAGCCAAAAAGTACCCCTAATGCTCCATAATTCATGAAAAATCCTTCAATAAGAGTTGTAATAGAAAAAGTGAACACCTCAATTTTATTCAATCATATAAATTTATAAATTCTATTTATTGTTCCCATTATAACTATTTATGCAATTCTAATTTGTATATTTCATTACAAATAAAACTATTTTTTAACAAAAATAATAGCTTAGAATATATATAAATAAGTATTTAAAATGTATAAAAACATTTGAAAACAATTTTAAACCCAAATTAGATTTAAAAAAATAGGAAATTATAATAATTCTTATAACATTAATTATTCAGTGGATTTAAGTTGTTGGAACTTAAAAAGAGGGATTGAGAAAATCTTCGGTTTTGAACCACAAAAATTGAAAATTTTAAGGTGATTAACATGCAGAAAAATAGGAATTGCAGTTATATAGCTTTTCCACTTTAGTATTCATCCCTTTTGCTGTTTTAACCGTGCCTCAGTGCTATTTTTAGGTATATCTTTGTTTTTTACTGGTATTTTTCCATAAACGAAAGTGTATTAATGTATATTGAATTGATCCTGAGTATACTGGCCATAATTTTTTTTCTGGGATTCATATTCAATCCAGCCTTTATTAGTTTTGTAGCACCTTTATTCATGTTTATAGCAGGTATATTCCTTATAATTTCAGGAATAGCAGCTATAACAACTAAAGTCACCAGAAGCAGGTGGACAGGTGTTGTTGCTTTAGTTTTAGGTATAATCTACCTTATTATAGCTTATCTTGTAAAAGATCCGCTGTATATAGGAATATTACACGGCTTATGGCTTTTAATTACCTGATAGTCATGATATTACAGAAAGATTAAATAATCATTCCAGCAACTCATTTTTAATTATTAAAAAAAAAATATATTGAAGCTTTTTATTAAGCCAATATAAACAAAAAAAAAATAATATATAACAGGCTTTAATTAATTTACAATAACTCTTTTAGTTTAATTTAAATAGTTAGTAATTATAATACTAATCATAGGTTGATCGAAACATTTAATAGTATATAAGCTAATTCTCTCTTAAAAGAGAATATAATTACTTGAAAGATAAAATAGAAATAGAAGAAGTAAATAAAATTGTGATATTAATTTTATATAACATTGATAAGCACATCAACGTTTATAATAGTGTTTTAGAGGGTGTTACACTTGGAGAAGATAAAAATAGCAATAGTTGGGCTTGGCAACTGTGCAAGCTCTCTGATACAGGGAATTCATTATTATAAAGACAAAAAGAGCGACAATGCAATTGGGTTAATGCATTGGGATATTGGAGGGTTTAAACCAGGCGATATAGAGGTTGTCGCTGCCTTTGATATTGATAAAAGAAAGGTGGGAAAAGACATTAGTGAAGCTATTTTTGCAAAACCAAATTGTACAACTGTTTTTCACCCCAAAATCGAAAAAACAGGAGTTATAGTGTCAATGGGAAAGGTTCTTGATGGTGTTGCCCCTCACATGGAAAATTACAATGATGATTACACATTTCTGGTTTCTGATGATGAAGAATCCGATATTGTAGATGTTATAAAGCAGAGCGGTGCTGAAATACTGGTAAACTACCTTCCTGTCGGTTCCCAGAAAGCCACAGAATTTTATGCCCAGTGCGCACTTGATGCAGGCACTGCATTTATTAACAGCATGCCTGTTTTCATTGTAAGCCACAACGATTGGGCTAAAAAATTTGCAGAAAAGGGAATCCCCATTGTAGGGGATGATATAAAGGCCCAAATCGGCGCTACAATCACCCACAGAACACTGGCTAATTTGTTCAGGGAGCGGGGAGTAAAATTGGAACGTACCTATCAGTTAAACACTGGTGGAAATACTGACTTCCTTAACATGCTTAACAGGGACAGACTTGACTCAAAAAAAGAATCAAAAACAGAAGCTGTGCAATCTGTGCTTGCAGAAAGACTTGATGATTCTAATATCCATATAGGGCCCAGTGACTACGTTCCATGGCAGGCAGATAACAAGTTATGTTTCCTTAGAATGGAAGGGAAAACCTTCGGTGATGTGCCCATGAATATCGAACTGAGATTAAGTGTTGAAGATTCGCCTAATTCTGCAGGATGCGTGATTGATGCAATAAGGTGCTGTAAACTGGCTCTTCAAAGAGGAATAGGCGGTCAGTTAACCTCAATTTCAGCATACACCATGAAACATCCTCCACAACAGTTTAAAGATGATGAAGCCTATAAAATGGTGAATGAGTTTATTGAAGGGAAAAGGGAAAGGTAAAAATGCTTTTTTAAATTAATTCAGCTTTTTAATCCTGACAAAAGTTTCATTATAAGGCGCTCCATTTCCAAGTTCGCTAATAAGGTCCTTTGTTAAAACATTGACGCATTTATTGTATTTTAGCCATCCTCCATTTTTTGTAAGCACATAGTCTTTTCTAACCCTTTTATTCCCAATCACTTTAATGACAAGGCTTCCAACAGAAGATTCAAGAAGTGCTTCCTCACCATCATTAATTTTATTTTCTTTTAAAATATCTGGATGTATCTGAACCTCTAATATCCCATAATTATGTTCATTTTCTGGAATCCCAGATAATATCCATCTTTTAGGCATTATTGAGAGTAATCGAAGCGGAAATTCATTATCAAAATTATCGTCATATTCAAATTCTTTTATAAATTCAAATTTGCAGGAGGGAGTTTTAAATTTTCTATTTTCAAAGGGTGTTTTTGGAGCTGAAGGAACCCTAACTGGAGATCTTTGAAGTTCTTCAAGTGTAATTCCCTGATTTATTAATGGTTCTACAAGTTTTAAAAGCCATTCTTTAGCTGTACCCTTCATTTTATTTCCAAATCCAAGTTTTTGAGCCAGCTGCTGAAATATCCACATTTCAGATCGAGTTTCGCCAATGGGCCCCACTGCAGGGTTTATTGGAGTAACCCAATTACTCCCATAACTTCCAAGTAGATCTTCATCTTCAAGGAAAGTTGTTGCAGGTAAAAATAAATCTGCAAGTTCTGTTGTATCATTTAAAACATGATCAACTGCGATTATATAATCAACGCTTTCAAATGCTTTTTTAACCTTTCTTGAGTTTGGACTCATGGCAACAGGATTACCTGCACTTATAAAAATTAATTTAATCTCTGGATCCTTTGATTTTAAAATTGCCTCGCCAATTTTTGGCATTGGAAGTTTTCTGGTATATTCAGCAAGCTCTACACCTTCAAGGGAATTATCAAAGTATGCAAATTCTTCAAAGCCCTGGGTAACACCTCCTCCAGAAATACCAATATTTCCAGAAACTGCAGCCAGCGCATCAATCATTCGAAAGGTTTGATGACCTTTCAAGTATCTATGCACTCCCCAGCCTAGAATTATACTGCTTGGACTTTGAGCATAGATCTTTGCCAGTTCTTTTATTTCTTTAAGAGAAATATCGCATTTTCCTGCAATATAATCCAAAGAAAATCCATCAATGATTTTTTTATACTCTTCAAAGTTCTCAGTGTGGTTATCTATAAAATCATAATCTATAAGATGCTCTTGAAGTAGAATTTTAGATAATCCCATTGCCAGGAATGCATCTGAGCCTGGAGATGGCTGATAATATAAATCTGATCTTTCAGCTGTTTCTGTTTTAACAGGATCTATTGCAATAATTCTAGCCCCATTTTTCCGGGCCTTTTTGATTATTTTCCATAAATGAATGTCTGTTATTGCGGGATTTCGACCCCAGATGATTATATTTTTGCTGTTTAGATGATCCATTGGATCATGAGATATTCTTTCGCCAAAATCAAGTTCCTGACCTGCCTGACCAATTCCTCCACAAACTGTACCATATAAGGTTGAAACTCCTCCAAATGCATTGAAAAATCTTCGGTTAAGTATCCTAAGCGCTGTACGTGCCCCAAAACCCTGGTAATAAAGAATTGATGTACTGCCATATTTTTCTTTAGCGTCTTTAAGTTTATTTGCGGCAATATTCAGGGCTTCATTCCAGCTTATTCTTACCCATTCTCCATTTATCTTTTTAAGAGGATAAAGAACTCTTTTTGAACTATAAAAATAGTTCTTCAGGTAATTCTTCGTACTGCCACATAAAAATCCCGCTGTAAACTCATGATCCCTATTTCCTGTTAATTTAACTATTCTTCCCTTTTCTACATGGGCAATAACACTACATGCCCCGGGACAATCACGAGTACAGGCTGTAATTATCTTTTTCAAAAAAATTACCTCTGGATATAATTTGCATTTTAAAATAAAAGAATAAAAAATTAAAATTAGCTATTTTCAAGTTTTATAGCATCATTTGGACATACATCGGCGCAAACTTCGCATGAACTGCATTTTTCCTGACATTTTATCTCAATCTTATCTCCTTCAAGTACAAGGACTTCCATTGAGCAAACATCAGCACATTCTCCACAATCTGCACCATCACATTTTTCATAATCTAATAAAATTTTTACCATATTATTTTACTCCCTTTTTTATTGCAGATAATCTTTAACTGCTTCTTTAATGGTTATTTGAGATTCAATCGTTTCTATAACTTTATTCTGGAGTGCTTCCTTGAGTTTCTGTCCGATTCGCCCGCAAAAACAGCTTCAAAATCTTCTAAAAGTTTTAAAGAAACATTCCACCCATCAGATGTTCATTTTTAATAACCCTGGTTTTTCCAGTATTTCTAAAAAATTTAGCTTATTTTCTCATATTTCAAATATTAAGAATATTTCTGCACTTCTAAAATGCAAATCTAAATTTTTCCACACTTGCCGCTACTGCTATCTCTATATCCTAAACTCCATAATCTCATGACCACATTCAACCTTTTAGAATTGAAAATCTCCGAACTTTCTAACTCCCCAGTTTATTTAGAGAAAAGATCTATCAAAAATCATTAGAAACCCACTTAGCAACTAATTTCATTAAAATTCGTGAACTCATGACCAGATTCATCATAGTAGTTCTCGAGTATGGTATTGGTAATTATATCAACCATCCTGATTCCGGCTTTATAGCCTAAAATACTTATTCTTTGAGCACCTAATCTATCGTAAACTGGAAATCCCATTCTTAAAAGTGGAATATCCTCAGATTTAGCTATTCTTGCACCATATGAGTTTCCAATGAGAAGTTCTAAATCCATGCATTTTATCTGTTGATGTAAATCGTACAGATCGCGCCCTGCTAAAATTACAGGAGAGAAATCATTTTCTTCTGCAATATTTTCCATATCCTGGACAAATCTGCTGCTTTGAGTTCCAGTACAAACTACTGAAGGGATCATTCCCAGTTCACAAATAAATCGAGCCATTCCAGTTACAACATCAGGATCTCCATATATGGCCACTTCTCTGTCGTAGTTGTATGGATGAGCATCGACTATTGCATCAATCATTATACCTCTATCTTTTTCTATTGATTTGGGAATTTTAGTGCCTGTAATTTTGGTGATATAACCTATAAATTGGTCAGTGTTTCTTATTCCTACTGGAAGGGGGCCAGATATTGATTTAATCCCGTATTTTTTTTGAAGGAACATAGCAGCAGAATCTGCATGTTTGCTTAAGGAAATTGTTGCTATTGAATTAGCTGAATCTCTGATTTCCTCGACTTCAGCCCCCTCATCGGGCAAAAATGCCACGTCATCATTTAATGGTGCATTAAGTGATTCAGAGTTGTCAGTTAGAAAGATGCTTCCCACATTTAGTTCATCTAACATGTTTTTGATCTCAGCCACATCCCCTGAAGATATCATTCCTGGAATAATGTTTATTTTTTTATTTTTACCTTCAGGATGTGCCAGATTTTCAACCAGAGATTTAACTGCCTTATCATATCCATCAACATGAGAACCTGAATAACTTGGCGTATTTATTGGAACTATGGGGGGTAAATCTTCATCAGGATGTGAATTTTTAAATTTTTTTATAATGAGGGCCATATCGTCCCCTATTGTTTCAGTAAGACAGCTTGAAGTTACACCTATTATTTCTGGATTATATTCCTTCCAGATGGTGCTCAGGGCTTTTAAAAGGTTTCCTTCGCCACCGTATACCACCGTTCCTTCACTCATTGATGTTGATGAAACATTGATTGGTTCCCTGAAGTGTCTGCAGAGTTGAAATCTCATGTAGGTGCTGCATCCTTGAGAACCGTGAATTATGGGCATTGCTCCTTTTACGCCTAAAAGCGCCTGAACAGCCCCCATTGGCTGGCACATTTTACAGGGATTAATTACTGCAAACTTCTTATCTAAAATGCACAGGTTCTCTGTTTTTATCATGTTATCCTGCATTTTCTTTTACTCCGCTGCATTTTTTAGGTGTTAAATTCCATACTGGACTGGATACCGCTCTATCAACTTCCTTTGCAAAGTTTATAAACCCTTGAAATCCTGCAAATGAGCTAATTCTATCGTGATTAAAGTCACAAAAGGGTATTCCAAGTTTTAAGGATAAATATTTCTCTTTTGCTCCGGATACGATTAAATCAGGTTTGTATTTTTTTAGAAGTCTTGCCAGTTCCATTGAATTTGCATCATCCACCACCAGGGTACCGTCTTTTACTGTTTCTCTGATTCTTTCATAGTCTTCAGGAAGGCCATTTTGAGTTCCGGTCATTATAACTTCCATTCCAAGTTCTTCAAAAGCCCTGATTAACGACCAGGCTTTATTACCCCCCACATAAACTGCTACCTTTTTTCCGGTTAGTTTTTCTCTATATTTGCTGATTTCAGCCCTTATTCTCCATATTTCAGACTCTATAAGTTTTTCTGTCTTTTTAATCATCCCAGGGTCATGAAAAAATTTTGCAACATTTCTAAGGGAATTTGATGTTTCTTCTATTCCAAAAAAATTCACCTTCAAGAAGGGAATTCCATATTTTTCTTCCATCCGGGCAGCAAGGTAATTGGAAGATTTCTGGCACTGCACCACGTTTAATTTTGCCATGTGTGCTGCTGCTATATCTTCTACTTTAGAATCTCCAGTAATTGCACAGAGTACATTCACCCCTATATTTTTAAATAAGGGTTTAATGTCCCAGAGATCCCCTGCTACATTGAATTCCCCTACGATGTTCATATCGTACTTACTGGGGTTTTTAACCTCTCCTGATCCAATAAGGTAATCAAGCATAGCATCACAGGCAAGCTGGTGGCCTAAAGATTTGTTTACCGCCCTAAATCCTTCAGATTGGACAGGAATTACTCTACATTTTGTTAATTCACTGGCTTTTTTAGCAACACTTTTTAAATCATCTCCTATTAAACCCACAACGCATGTAGAATACACAAATATGGCTGCAGGATTGTATAATTTGTTTAATTCAATAATAGTTTCAAGAAGTTTATTTTCCCCCCCAAATACTATGTCCTTTTCCTCCAGATTTGTGGAAAATCCACTTTTATAGAGATCGTCATCAGATGACCTGCTTCCCCTGATATCCCATGTACATGCAGCACATCCAATGGGACCATGGACAAGGTGAATGGCATCAGTTACAGGCATTAAAACTACCCTTGCACCTCCATAAACACATGATCTTTGCGTTACTGTACCGGGAATGGATGCTTTATTACATGCAGGGCTTGAATCATTTCCTTTTTTAATGCACATGTGTTTTTTACGTTCTCCAAGCGTTTTAATAATAGAATCATCAATTTGTATTTCATCTGCCCCTGCTGTCTTATTATGGAGGAATAAATTGTTGAATGGTTTATTATTCTGGATATGCCCCATCTCCTTTTGCATGCATTTACTGCTGTAGCTTCCAGTGCTCAGCATCATAGAAGTTTTCAAAAACTGTATTTGTTATTCTGTCTATGAGGTTAATTCCACCATTATATCCAACAATGGGAACTCTGTGATATCCTGCTCTATCATATACCGGATATCCCACTCTTATAAGGGGAATTTCAAGATTTTTAGCAAACAGTCTCCCATCAGAGTGGCCAATCATAAGATCAACTGGCTCTTCTTGAAGTCTGGTTTCAAGTGCTCTTAAATCACTTCCTACAAGCATATCTACCGGGCCGTCAGACTCCTTAGACACTTTTTTCATCTCTTCTTCGAATTCCTTGCTTTCAACACCAGTACAGACCACTGAAGGAACCATCCCCAGTTCACAGACGAATCTGGCAATTCCAGCACTTATTGCAGGATCTCCGTATATTGCAACAGTTCTTCCAAATAAATATCTGGATACAAGATCAGCCATTGAATCCATAAGCAATCCTCTCTCATCAAGCAACGCTTCTGGAATTTCCAGGTCGGTGTATTTCTTTAAGTTCCTTAAAAACTGATCAGTATTTTGAACACCTATGGGTATGGGCCCTAAAGATGATGGAACATCGTATTTTTTCTCCAGGGATTTAGCTGCTGATCCTGAATAGTTACATAGTGAAATTGAACCCAAACTGTTGGACGAATCACTTATCTCCCCTACAGTTGTTCCACCTTTTGGATAAAAAGGCCTGAATTCTGTTGCAGAAGGCCTTAAAGGTGAATCAAAGGTATCTGAAATATCTGTGAGTATTATTCCTTCAATTCCCATTAAAGCCAGAATATGTTTTATTTCTCTTGTATCTCCAGGATTAACCATTCCTGGAATGATATTAACTTTATTATTGGACTCTGTAGGTTCTTCAGCTAAATTATCCACTAAAGCTTTAATTGCATTATCATACCCTCTAAAATGACTATCTACAAAACTTGGCGTGCTTATAGGAATTATTTTTATACTTTCTGCCTCTTTTTCTCCCATTTTTTGAGTCATTTCTTCTTTTGCAATTTTAATGAATCCTACCATGTCATCTCCAATAATTTCACTTGAGCATGTGCTTATTGCTCCAATAAGATCTGGTTTAAACCTTACAGCCAGATTTCCAAGACCAGATATAAGGTTTCTGCGCCCTCCAAAAACTGCTGCATCTTCGTGAAGTGAGGTTACCGCTATCTCTGAAGGTTCACGGAAATGTCTTGAGAAGGAATATCTAACAAATGTGGAACATCCCTGCGAACCATGAACCAATGGAAGCCCTCTTCTTATACCTGCGACTGCATACATTGCACCCATAGGTTGGCAAGTTACAAGGGGATTGATTACAGAGTTCCTGTCTTTTTTTATAACATTACATTCTCCCATTTTTACTCTTCCCCCATTTCATCAAATTCTAACATGTTCCACACAGGGCTGTAAATGGATGCATATATGTCACGGGCAAGATTTATAAATCCTTCAAAGCCCATATATGGCCCATTTTCATATGAATGGATTAACATACATGGTGTTCCCATTTTATGTGCTATATATTTCTCTTTTATACCTGAAAGAATAATATCTGGCTTGTAATCTTCAATGATTTCTTCAAGCTCCAGAGAGTTAGGATCATCAATTATGACTGTCCCTTCCCCTACACGTTCTTTAATTTTTTCATATCCATCTTCATGCTCAAACATTGTTGATACTGCAACTGTTTTCATTCCCAGATGCTCTTCTAATGGCTGAGGAATATGCCAGTTTTTAGGCCCCCCTGAAAACACCCAAACAGTTTTACCTTCAAGTTTTTCCCTATAAAATTCTAATTCTGCTTGTATTTTTTTCATTCTACTTTCAATGACTTTTTCTGCTTCTGCCTCTTTACCGAAATATTTACCCACTGCTCTTAGGTTCTCTGCACAGTACTTTGGGCCAAAAAAGTCAACTTTAATATATGGAACTCCGTATTTTTCCTCAATAAGCTTAGCTATGTATGTTGCAGATCGCTGGCATCTTACAAGGCTTAATTTAGCTCTGTGCATCCAGCAGATTTCATCGTGACTGCAATCACCTGTAAATGTGGATAAAATGTTTATTCCCATCTCTTCAAAGTAGGGTTTAATAACCCAGAGGTCTCCGTCGATATTGTATTCACCAATAAGGTTTATATCATAAGGAGTTGTTTCTGGTGGCTCTTTTGTTCCTACAAGCTTGTTGAAGAGGGTTAAATTACCTACATGGTGACCTTTGGATTGTGTTGGTCCTGAAAAACCAGGAGCATTAAATGTTACAATATCTTTTCCTGTTTCTTCAGATAGTTCTTTTGCAACAGCCTCCATGTCATCCCCTATAAGCCCAGTAGTACATGTAGCGTATGTATAAATTGCATTTACGTATGGAAATTCTTTTGCAGCTTCCAGTATTGATTGGCGAAGTTTTTTCATTCCACCAAAAACCACATCAGATTCTTTAAGGTCTGTACCCATGATATATTTCAGGTTGAAGTTTTCAACGGGAAATTTTCCTCCATTTGGAAGATCAGGGCTTGTAGGGTATCTTTTACTTCCACAACCGTATGTTGTGCATCCCACCGGAGAATGAACTACATGGACCACATCTTTTACAGCCCCAGTTATAACCCCTTTAACTCCTGCAAATGCGCATCCACGTTCTGTCATACACCCAGGAATGGTTTTAGAGTTACATTTAGGGATATGTTCTACTGGATCCGCCTCATCCTTTACATAAATGTGTTTTTCTCTATCTGGAATCTCTTTATCAACTTCAAAAAGTTTAAAGGGCATATTTTTGCTCTCCTAATAAATCATATTTTTTTTATTTATTTTTTTCATTCACATAATACTAAACAATTGCTTCTTCTCCACGTTCATCAGTTCTTACCCTTACTGCATCGTCTACAGGGCAGACAAATAGTTTTCCATCACCTATTTGCCCTGTTTGATTTACTCTCATTATAGCTTCCACTACAAGAGAAGTATCTTCATCAGGCACGATTAGAGATATAAGCCTTTTTGGAATGTATCTCATTGTTCCTTCTTCTTTAAGGAGTTCTGGCCTGTTAATATCAAAGGATACTTCCCCAATTATTGCTTTTTGCCTTCCGCGGCCCATGACTCTATGTGCGGTCATTGCAGGAAATCCAAGGGCACTTAAGACTTCCTTTGTTTGAGCAATCTTGTTTGGACGGATAATTGCTATTATTTCTTTCATTGAATGCACCTGCTAATTTATACCAGTTATAATCCTGATGATCTGGTTCTAACAGTGTATGCTTCATCAACAGGACTTACGAATATTTTTCCATCACCAAAGCTTCCTGTAAATGCAGATTCATTTATTATATCAATTATTTCAGCGGTATTCTCTTCTTCTGCAACCAGAAGAAGCATTGTTTTTGGTAATTCATCGTAGTAGATTTTGTCGATTTGAATTCCTTTCTGTTTACCTCTCCCTATAACATCCATTTTTGTAAGTGCAACGTATCCTGCTTCTGCAAGTGAATCTACAACTTCTTCTGCTTTATCAGGGCGCACAATTGCCCGAATCATTTTCATTTTACTCTCTCCAGAAAAATTATTAGTCCACCAGACCATACTTTACAACCAGTTCTTCAAGTTCATCCATGGTCATTGGTTTTGGAATAACGAAATTTTCGTTGTTAATTATCTTATCAGCCAGCGCCTTGTATTCTTCTGACTGATTACAGCTTTCATCAAATTCGATTACTGATTTTTTATTAAACTCTGCCTTTTGAACAATATTGTCCCTTGGAACGAAGTGAATCATCTTAGTTCCTATTTTTCCGCAAAACTCTTCAAGAAGCTCTTTTTCACCATCCACGTTCCTACTGTTACATATTATTCCGCCAAGTCTTACCCCGCTCTGTTCAGCATATTTTACCATACCTATACAGATGTTATTTGCGGCATAAAGCGCCATCATCTCCCCCGATGCTACAATATAAATTTCTTCTGCTTTACCGTCCCTTACTGGCATTGCAAAACCACCACAAACAACATCACCTAAAACATCGAAGAATACAAAGTCCAGATCTTTTTCATATTCTCCATACATCTCCATTAATGTTATAGCTGTGATTACACCTCTTCCAGCGCATCCAACACCCGGCTCAGGACCTCCAGATTCAACACATTTAATTCCTTCAAATCCGGTTTCCATGACGTTTTCAGGAGTACATGCCTCTTCTCCATCTTCTCTTAATGTGTCCATCATGGTTGTCTGCATTTTACCCCCTAAAATCAAACGTGTACTGTCTGCTTTTGGGTCGCACCCGTGGATCATGACGTTTTTATCATGAAAATGTGCCATTGCGGCTGCTGTATTTTGCTGTGTTGTGGACTTTCCAATTCCACCTTTTCCATAAATAGCTACTTTTCTTACCATGTTAGACCTCAAAAAATTTTTATTTTTGGGTTCAAAATGTTATCAAATCAAAAGATTTTGATTTACAGCAAAATTCTATAAATTTTGCATGCTGCACATTTTCTAAACCCTATTTTTCTTGTTTTTCAATATACCTTTAAAATATCGGAAGTATGTTTCCTACTTCCGATAAGGGAATTTTGTATCTTTGTTGTATATAAATGTTTCGAGTAAAAAAATCAAAATAATAAAATTAACCATTTTTAATAAAAAGTGTTACATAAAAACAATATTAAGTTGTACAAAATCTTGAAAAATGAAAATAAATTTAAAAATATCATAAATCAAAAAATTTAAATTTTCAGTCATGTTTAAATGTATATACATTAAATCTAATAAAGAAAATAAATTATTAATCTCAAAGCCTAAAAGTGATTTAATGAACTTTAACAGACACATTAACAAAATATTACCATTAATTCCAGCAATTATAATGTTTTTCCTGGTTTTAATCCCTACACTAAAATATCAGTGGCCATTAAGTTGGGATATTATTTACCATGTGCAATATGCAAAAATTTATACTCAATACGGCTTTGTTATGGTTAATCCTCTTTTAAATGCACCTGTAGGGCAAAATATAGCTTATCCTCCTCTTTTTCATTTTCTAATTGTAGGATTAGGCAATCTTTTTAATATAGATTTCTTTCAGGTTGCAAGGTTTCTTCAACCAGTTTTAGCAATGTTTATTGTTTTATCTGTATCCATTGTTGCAAAAGAGTTTTATGGCAAAATTGCAGGAATTTCAGCGGGATTTTTAGTAATATCCAGCTATTTAATCCATAGAATTATTTTACCCATTCCAGAAAACCTTGCACTGATTTTTTTACCCTTTGCAATTTACTATTATTACAGATCAATTAGGGAGGGAGTTTTGAAATACGCTTTAATTTCAGGATTTATGTTTCTTTTAACCCTTTTAATACATCCTGCAGCCCCTCAAATCATATTCTTAATAATAACCACCTTTACAATAATTTCATTAATTTTAGATAAAAATATCAGCGTTTTTAAAAACTATGGCGTTTTTCTGGTGTTTTTAATAATTTTACTGGTTGGAGGAGGAATAACACTCCTTCTATCGAACCCTGATCTGTTCTATAACATAATAAACCAGGGATTAGCTGTAATTGGTTATAATCCGACCCTAAACTATAATAAACCAATCAGCACATTGGGATATTTTGGATACATTGGAGCCATGGTTTTGACATTTACCACTATTGGATTAATTTTTGCAATTAAAAAGATGCAAAAAAGGAATATATTTATCCTTACCTGGATTTTAATGATGATATTATTGAGTAACGCATACTGGTTTGGTATAAATGTCATATCATACAGAGTACTAATTTATTTACTTATACCCCTTTCAATATTTGGTGGATTTGGCTTAAGCCAGCTATATTACAAACTTAAAGAATATAAAAAATTTTCATCAGGTAAATTCAGATCAATATTTTTAATAAGTATTTTTATATTATGCACTTTTTTTGGGTTTTTAACTGTAGAAAATCCTGAAATTGCAACATTTGGAGCTAAAACTAAATTTGGTTACGTCCAAATTGCTCCTCCAAGTGATTCAGAAGTTGATCTGGCTAAATGGTTTAATGAAAATGGTAATAAAAGCAGATCCGTCCTTATATCCAATCTCTATTCTGGCTATTTCTTAGCTGCCCAGGCAGAAATGCCAGTCCATAAGAATTTTGAAAAATTCAACAAAACTACCCCTCTATCTATTTTTAAAGAGCAAAAAATAGGATACATAGCCTATGATAAGAGGTTAACCTTCAATTCTACAAATGGAACCATATATATACAAACTGCATACTCAGAATTTAATCCACTCTACTATTTAAGCGGAGATATTCATTCAAACATTCATGAAATAATTCCCAACTTTGCTGAAGTTGTATATGAAAATAAGGATTTTATAGTTTTCAAAATAACATATTAAATTAATTTTTTGGTCGAATTCCCCATTTATAATTTAACTCTATTTCCCATTAATTAATGCTTATTCTATATTAGTATAATCAAAAATTAAATCATTAAAAAAAATTCAGGTCTAAATTAGTTTTATTAATATTAGATATCCCCATAATCACGCCTGTTTATTGAGATAATTTATAAGGCAGTTAAGACTAAATATAGTGAGACATTATAATTGAATTCTTTGCGAGGGTCACTATGAAAAAGATTAAACTCATTGAAACAGCATTTCGCGATGCACATCAATCTCTGCTGGCAACAAGAATGAGAACAAGGGACATGCTGCCCATTGCTGAAGAGATGGATAAAGTTGGATTTTTCTCATTGGAATCTTGGGGAGGGGCAACATTCGATACATGCATACGTTACCTGAATGAAGATCCCTGGGAAAGGCTCAGGGAACTTAAAGAACATATTAAAAAGACTCCTATCCAGATGTTACTTCGAGGCCAGAACCTGGTTGGATACAAGCACTATCCAGACGATATAGTGCGAAAATTTGTGGAGAAGTCTTATGAAAATGGTATTGATGTTTTTAGAATATTTGACGCCCTTAATGATATAAGGAATATGGAATATGCCATCAAGGTCGCACATGAACAGGATGTTCATGTTCAGGGAGTAATATCTTACACAGTAAGTCCATATCATACATTAGAAAAATATGTGGAATTTGCCAGAGAACTGGAAGCATTAGGTTGTAATTCAGTTGGCATAAAAGACATGGCTGGGTTAATTTCGCCACATGACACTTACGAATTGATTAAAACTCTTAAAGAAGAAACTAACTTAATAGTTAACCTTCATTGTCACTGTACAAGTGGTATGACTCCAATGAGTTACTATGCTGCCTGTCAGGCAGGAGTTGACCTTTTAGATACCGCTATTTCACCACTATCATGGGGAGCATCTCAACCACCTACAGAAAGTATGGTAGCCGCCCTTCAGAATACTCCATACGATACAGAGCTCGATTTAAAGCTTTTAACTCATATTAAAAAGTATTTTGAGGAAATACGAAAAAAATACAGCGGAATACTGGATCCAATCTCTGAACAGGTGGATACTGATGTACTGATCTATCAGATTCCTGGCGGAATGCTTTCAAACTTCGTTTCACAATTAAAAGAGCAGAATGCACTTGATAAATATGAAGAAGTTTTAGAAGAAGTACCCAGAGTTAGGAAAGACCTCGGATACCCTCCACTTGTAACACCAACAAGTCAGATAGTTGGAATACAGGCAGTGATGAACATTCTGGGTGGAGAAAGATATAAAAATGTTTCAAAAGAGGTTAAAGACTATTTAAAAGGTCTGTATGGAAGACCTCCTGCACCAGTTAACGAAGAGGTAAGGAAAAATATTATAGGCGATGAAAAGCCAGTTACAGTGAGACCAGGAGACCTTCTCCAGCCTGAATTCGAAAAATACAGGGAAGAAGGGGAAAGGATGGGAATTATCAAAAAGGAAGAGGATATTTTAACCTATGCACTTTATCCTGCAGTGGCTCCAAAATTCTTAAAGGGAGAAGTTGAAGAAGAACATCTTAAACCTCCAGTAGAAAACGAAGCCTGTGAAACACCATCTGGAGTCCCTACAGAATACGCTGTAGATGTTGATGGAGAGGTTTTCAACGTTAAGGTTTTACCTGTAGGCTACATGGAAATTGAAAGCAGTGAAAGCATTCAAGCTCCTTCAGAACCTGTTGAAGGTGGGATAACATCCACAATGCAGGGAATGATCCTTAAACTTAAAGTAAGTAAAGGAGATAAAGTTAATGAAGGAGACGTAGTTGCTGTTTTAGAGGCTATGAAAATGGAGAACGATATACACGCTCCTGACTCTGGAACTGTAAGTGAAATCTTTATTAATGAAGGTGACACCGTAAATGCTGGTGCTACCTTAATGGTTATTAAATAATATCTCCATACATTTATTTTTAAGGAGTTTTAAATTTGAAGAAATCAGATAATGTTAAGGCTCATTTTGAAAAAGAAGCCCACGAATTTGACGAATTAATTTTGAAATTAATCCCTTACTATGAGGAAATGATTAATGCACTAATTAGCTCAATTCCTTTTGATTCTGACGATTCAATTAAAGTTATTGATCTTGGATGCGGTACAGGAACAATATCTAAGTCTTTAAAGGAAAAATTCAAAAATGCCCATGTAACATGTCTTGATTTAGCTGATAATATGCTTCAAATGGCTAAGATAAAACTAAATCAATATAAAGACGTAGAATATATTTCAGGCGATTTCTACAATTTTGGTTTCCCCGAAAAATATGAGGTGATTATTTCCTCACTTGCATTACACCATCTAGTAACCGATGATGACAAAAAAGGATTTTATAAAAAGATATATAATGCTTTAAACCAGGGCGGAGTATTTTTCAATGCTGATGTTGTTTTAGGTTCAAATAACTATTTACAGCATTTATACATCGATAAATGGAAGGAATTCATGAATAAGAGCATTTCTATGGAAGAAATTGAAGAAAAATGGATTCCTGCCGCTGAAGATGAAGATCATCCTGCAAAATTAGTTGATCATCTTAAATGGTTAAATGAAATTGGTTTCAGGGATATTGATGTGGTATGGAAACATTATGGTGTTGCAGTCTATGGTGGTAATAAATAAAGATTAATTTTTATTTTTTCTATCAATTGTGTACTTTTCTAAACTCTTAAATATTAATAATATTGAATAAATATCTAAAAAATATCCTAAACTTAATTTAAATTCTTAATAACCACCAATAAATGGAGCATTTTTCATTTTTACAAAGACATGGTATTAAAATATTTAAGAAGTAATTGTTTAAAGGGTAAATTAAAGATGAGAAAAAAATGACTGAAACGCCACAGGAAAAGATCTAAAAAATAAGATCTTAAAAAGACAACTGAAAAAATGACTGGAAAGATAAATTTAAAGATAATAAACAACGAAAAAAACAAAAAAAGGTTGGCTGGCATACAATCCCACCAGCAAATAGCCAGCATATATGTTTAAATAGGAAGAAAATAAAAAAAACAATTCCTTGCATAAAATCCTTAAAAATCCATAAAATTAATTAAGGTATTTAGTTTTATCTTCAACATATGATTCCCTAAAAGCCCTTCGACGCCTCATGCACGACTCGCAAACCCCGCAATGCTCATTTTCTCCCATATAACACGAATAACTTAAATCCAATGGGGCATTTTTTTTATCACCAAGTTTTACAATCTGATTTTTATTCAAATCAATTAGTGGAGCTTTTATTTGAACTTCTTCAAGTGTCCCAGTCTTTAAAAGATTATTAAACTGCTTTAAAAATTCTTTTGAGTTATCAGGAAATGTAACTGCCTCTTCAAGATCCCATCCAACGATAATTATTCTTGCACCTTCTGCCTCTGCAAATGATGTTGCTATGGCTGTAAATACCACATTTCGTCCTGGAACCCACACTTTCCTTGCAGTTTCATCGCAGATTTCTTTGTTTTCGAGTTGTTCTAATTTCAGTTTGGGAACCTCTGTATCAGATGTTAATGCTGATTTTCCAAGTTTTCTAAGCCATGGAAGTTGGATTACTGTATGCTTAATTCCTAAAAAACTACATATTGCCTTTGAAGATTTTATTTCCATTTCTGCACTCTTCTGACCGTAATCAAAGGTTATGGCATGAGTTTTGTATTTATCATTAAAATAAGTTGTTGCTACTGTTGAATCAAGGCCTCCTGAGAGGACTGATATTGCCTTTGGTCTTTTTTCCATAGTGTTCCTCTTTATGGATCTAACATAGTTTATATATCTGCATTCCCAATTTCATCAGGGAGTTCCTTAATTTTTGAATGTCCTCTAATAACATCCTGTCGTACCTTTTAACTGTTGAAGAAATTTCATGAGCTTCAATATTGACATTCTTGTAATTTTCCCTGCTTTTTATATACTGATTGATTTTATTTGCCTTCATATCGATATCCCTGATTTTAACAAAGAGTTCTGATTTCTTAATTTCTTCAGGGAAAAGATCAACAATTATCAGGTCCCAGAAGCCAACTTTAAGGGGAATTAAAGGTTCATAAACCAATTTATTCCTTTTAGGACTGTCAGAAAACTTATTGTCTTCTATTAAATTAAGTTCTTTATCCAGAATATCCTGGTTGTACCCCAAAATCTGTAAATTATATTCTAATTCATTTTTAACTGCCCTTAACACTCTTTTTTCTGCATTTCTTTTTTTAAACTCCATCAAACCAAAAACAGTAAGAATAACAATAACTGCTGCCAATGGAATAATAAGTATTCTAATAATATCACCAAATTCTACTCTCCAGGCTGCAATTACTAAAAGAATTACTAAAAGTGCTATCAATATGCTGATTATCCATTTAATATGTTTAAGTGGCCATTTCATAATTAAACGTCCTTATTGGTTAATATTTATCTAAAAGCTTTTTAAATGACTCGTTAGCCTTCTTTATAACGTCTTTAAGGGGTATTCCCACATCGTCAGCTATTTTTTTTGCATCCTCATATTCTGGACTATAGTTTATTATCTCCTTGTCAATAGTTCCAACTTTAATCTGTATATCCTTTTCTATTCCACCTACTTCAATTTTTATCTTAATAATTTCTCTGTTAACCACATTTCTGTGAACATATGGTAATACCCTTACCCCAAGTGTTCCAGTTTCTCTTATTATAGCTTCAGAAACCCTATCACAGTCTTCAGGATTAGATATTACCCTTAAAAGATGTCCTGGTCTGTTTTTTTTCATTAAAATCGGGACTACTGTAACATCTAATGCTCCAGAATCTAAAAGTTTGTTAAATGAATGTCCCAGTATTTCTCCAGTTATACTATCAAGATTGGTCTCAAGAATACAGACATTATCAGTTGGAAGGCATGAGTCAGCCGATACAATCCTGAAAACGTTAGGAATATTTAGATCCATACTTCCAGCACCATATCCAACTTTTTGTTTTTTAATCAGAGGATAGAAGGTGCAGAATTCATCAACCATATTAACGTAAAGTGCAGCCCCTGTTGGTGTTGTAAGTTCATAATCTAAAGGCCCACCAAACACCGGGACATTATTTAATATTTCAATGGTTGCAGGCGCTGGAACACTCATTTTCCCATGATCAGATTTTATTCGACCACCCCCAAGTGCAACAGGCATTCCATAAACTTTTTTTGTATTAAAACCAAGTTTATAAAAACAATATGCCGAACCAATGATGTCTGCAACGGCATCTGCTGCTCCAACTTCATGAAAATGAACTTTATCAACTGATGTACCATGAACCTTTGATTCTGCCTTTGCAATGGTGTGAAAAACATTTTTTGCAAAATTCAGGATATTTATATTGATCTTAGATTCAACAGCATCTAAATTTTCAATAAGCTCCTTGTAGCCAATTTTATTTTTATCCTCACATTTAACATCAACATAAGTTGCCCTGATACCTGATTTTTTAATTTGTTTTATATCAATGCTAATATTACCAAATGGAGAAGCATAATCTTCCATAATTTTAATTATATCATTATAATTAACGCCCATATCTATTAATGCACCCAAAACCATGTTTCCAGAAATTCCTGCATTTTGAGGGTCTATAATTAAAACCATTTTATCGAGTTTCCTTCATAAGTTTAATTTTAATCTGTTCTATTATAATATAAATTTTTAAACATATAAAAACAGTGATAAACAATTTATATCCATTTAAACTTCTAAAGCTTTATTAATATTTTATTAAATAGCTATAGCTTTTTTAGAAATGATATATAACTTTAAACCACAAATATTCATTAGATTTTAAAATAGAAAGATTTAAAGCATTAAATATTATACTTCAATAAGGATTTTATATCATAAAATTATATATTCATATCATTAAACAAGGACGAAAAATATGGAAAACGAAGTAGTTAATAAATCTGTCCAGATTCTGCTTATAGAAGACAACCCTGCAGATGCGCGCCTGGTTGTAGAAGTGTTGAAGGACTCTAAAATAAAAAATAAGATTCATGTAATTGAAGACGGAGTAACAGCAATGGATTATCTTCACAAGGAAGGAGAATATAAAGATATCTCCAGTCCAGATATTATATTACTTGATTTGAATCTACCTAAAAAAGATGGTCGTGAAGTTTTAAAAGAAATTAAAGAAGATCCTAAACTTAAATGCATTCCTGTAGTTATTTTAACAACATCAAGTACTCAAGAAGATATAAATCAAACCTACAGCAATCATGCCAATTGCTTTATTACTAAACCTGTAGATTTTGACCAGTTCCTTAAAGTAGTGCAATCCATTGAAGACTTCTGGCTTACAGGTGTTAAACTACCTTAACCGATTTACAAAATAAAAAAATAAGCTGAATATTTCAGCTTTTTATCCAGTAGTTGTAATTATTAATTTCTTCTACTGTAGATCTTTTAATTAAGTATTTTTTACCATCTACAATGATGTGGACATATTCCACAGTCTGCGCATTTACTTTTTGCGAATTATGAATTATTTTTTTTGTATTTGGGTTTTTTATACGTGTTAAATAAACATCAGATCCGCTTATATGTTCTTTTCCATGTACAAGGCAAAAATCCATGTCACATCTCGTACAGTACCACATTCCTTCTGGATTATGATATCCTGAACCCTGTTCGTAGTTCAATGTCCCTTTAGAATAACAGTCAGGGCAGTAATTTTTAAAAGTGGCAGTATGATAAGCGTAATCATATTGTAAACCACACGTGCATTTCCCTGTAGCTTTAACATAATCTTGACTTATGACTATATTATAAGCACCAACCTCCCGGGCGGATGCAGCTAAAGGGCTGGCAATTAAAAGCGCCGATATTAAAATCAGCGCAAATTTCGTGCTAATTTTTATTTTTTGCTTAATGTAATCACACCCCATTTGTTTTGGTCCAGTTTGTTAACTTAGCCACTAGGGTCAGGTCCCTGAACCAGTTGGAGCATAATTAACACCCCCCATATTGCATGAGTATTACTCTTATTATATAATACTTTATATAAATATTTTATTAAATATTTTCCAGAAATAGTATCCAATTTAACCTAATTTTATTAAAAAAGTAAAATACTGCAAATAATTTGTATTCTTAATATCCAGTATTTAAATATTATGTTTATTTGGGACTGTAAGGTTAACGG
>DAVZ01000026.1 GCA_002505765.1 Methanobacterium sp. UBA176
CACCGGTTAACTTTACAGTCCCCATCTTTTTAATGCATTATGTATTGCATATATTCACGTAATAGATTAAAAAAATAAGAATTTAATTTATGTAAATTTAATTTAAATATTAAACGTGCATTAAGAAAAGTAGTTTAAGGAGTTTCGTATCTTTCACTGCTTATAATCTCGCTTAAATGCTTTCTTGGTCTTTGATGAGGCTCTTCACCTGCATATCCAATGGTAAACATTGCAGGGACCCTTATTCTTTCTGGAATGCTTAAAACATTCCTCACCTTTTCTTCATCGAATGCTCCAAGCCAGCATGTTCCAAGACCCTGTTCAGTGGCTTCAAGAATCATAAATGAGACTGCAATTGATAAATCAACCGTATATGCATACTGACCGCAGGGCATGACTCTTTTAGATTCTGTTGCGCATGCTACAACTGTAACCGGAGCTTCACCCACAAATTTCTGGCCATTAGCAGCTTCCACAAGTTTTTCTCTTGTGACTTTATCTTTTACAATTATGAATTTCCATTCCTGCCTGTTAGCTGCTGATGGCGCAATTCTGGCTGCTTCAAGTATCATTTCAAGCTTTTCATCTTCAACTGGAGTGTTTTTATATTTTCTAATGCTTCTCCTTTTACTTATGGCTTCAAAAACATCCATAATTAACCCCCCCCTAACTTATTCAATTTTTAATAATTTGTTTAATAAGCTTGGCAGCTAAAACACCTGCACCAAATCCGTTATCAATATTAACAACTGCAATTCCAGGAGCGCATGACTGAAGCATTGCATATAAAGCTGTAAATCCACCTTCACCAACCCCATACCCCACAGAAGTGGGTACACCTATTACAGGGACATCAACAAGCCCTGAAACCACAGAAGGCAGTGCTCCCTCCATTCCAGCAACTACAATCAATACTTTAACCTCCTCTTCCAGCATCTGTCTTAATGGACTAAATAGACGATGTATTCCGGCAACACCAGTATCATGAGCTATTAAAACCTCACAACCCATCTCTTCAGCTGTAATTCGTGCTTCTTCCGCCACGGGAATATCAGAGGTCCCTGCAGTTAATATACCTATCTTGCCCCTTTTTTTTACCTCCCGATTTTTAATAACAAGAACGCGTGCCTTTCTATTATATTCAATAAGGCTATTTTCTTTAATTTTCTCAATTTCAGGTTTTATCAATTCATATCTATCTGCAGGAAGCCTTGTAACCATTACATTTCCTAAAGATGAGCAGTGCCTGATTATTTTCACCAGATCTTCATCATCTTTATTTTCTGCATATATCACCTCGGGAATACTTGTCCTTAAGTGTCTTGCCGTGTCAAATTTTGCAAAATCTTCAATTTCATCAATTTGATAAGTTTTTAACATTTTTTCAGCTTCTTCAATGGAAATTTTTCCGTCCAAAAGCTTTTCAAGTATTTCTTTCATGGTATCACAATTTTTATTTACTTATAATATAAAGATTAAAATATAAAAAATAAATTATTTCTTTTAAAAATTAATTGAAAATCCATTGATGTAATTTCAGAGGTATCGAATTGGTAAAAGTCAGTATCTTAGTACAGGGAATCGTGCAGGGAGTAGGATTTCGACCAACCGTTTACAGAATAGCTAAGGAAATGGGTCTTGGAGGATCTGTTAGAAATCTTGGAAACAGCGTCGAAATTGTCCTTGAAGGAAGTAAGGAAGAAATAAAACAATTTATTAAAAATTTAAAGCAGAATAAGCCTCCAATATCCAAGATTACTAAATTAGAAATAAAATGGCAAAAAAATAAAGAAGAAAATGAGTTTGGCGACTTTGTAATTCTTGAAAGTTCTGCTGAATTTTCAGGTTCATCTGTAATTCCTCCAGATGTGGCCATATGCGATAAATGCCTTAAGGAAGTAATGAACAAAGGTAATTCCAGATACAATTATCCATTTACTGCCTGTACTGATTGCGGCCCTCGTTTTACTGTTATAAATTCAATTCCTTACGATCGCGAAAGAACCTCAATGGATGAATTTCCCCTCTGCGATGAATGTATGATTGAATATAAAGACCCACTTGACCGTCGATATCATGCAGAAGCAACCTGCTGTTCTGAATGCGGCCCTACAGTATTTTTATATAAAGATGGAGTAATGGAAGAAAAATATCCTATTATTGAAGCGGTAAAACTTATAAATGAAGGTAATATTCTTGCAGTTAAGGGTATTGGGGGGACTCACCTTGTAACAAAAACTACAGATGAAGAACCAGTCGATACTTTAAGAAAAAGGCTCGGTAGATTAAATCAGCCATTTGCATGCATGTCTCCTGACATTAAAACTATAAAAACATTTGCAGAAGTAAGAAGTTATGAGGAAGAAGTTCTTACTTCAAGAAGAAGGCCCATAGTAGTTCTTAACAAAAATGAAGATTATTACCTGACTCCTTCGGTTTCTCCACTGCTTCACAACCTGGGAGTGATGATGCCCTATTCAGGACTGCATCATTTACTTTTTAAATATTCTGATGAACCCGCATATACAATGACCTCTGCAAATAAACCCGGCGAACCAATGATGGTCGATAATAAGGAAATAATAGGTAGATTAGATGATGTAGCTGATTATTATCTTTTACATGACCGAAAAATAGTTAATCGGTGTGATGATTCGGTAATAAGGTTTAGAGCAGGAGATTTAGCTTTTATAAGGAGATCCAGAGGTTATGTACCCGAACCATATGATTTTTCAGGGATAGCTGATGATATTAACATTTTAGCACTGGGGCCAGAGCTTGATGTAACCTTTGCACTCCTTAAAGACAAAAAATGTTACGTATCACAGCACATTGGAAATACAACTAAATATGAAACCTACAAATATCTCCAGAAAGCCATTGATTACATGATGAGAATAACCAGAACAGAAAATATAGATGTTATTGCCTGCGACCTTCATCCAATGTTTTTTACAACCAAACTCGCCTATGAACTAAGTGAGAAGTTTGAATGTGATGTTTTCGGTGTTCAGCATCATCATGCTCATGCAGGAGCGTTATATGTGGATCATGGGATTGATGAACTGATATGTATAGCTGCAGACGGTGTAGGATATGGAGATGATGGAACAGCATGGGGTGGGGAGATATTACACTCAACTCGCCATAAATACAAAAGAACAGGATGTTTAATGCCACATATGATGGCTGGAGGTGATTTAACCACCAAATATCCAATAAGAATGGTTGTCTCCATGTTATACAATCAATTAAATCCAGAAGAGCTAAAAAATCTTATGAAAAATGAATATGTACACTATTTCAGGCACGGTGAAAAAGAGGTGGATTTGGTTCTAAAACAGCTTGAAAGAGGATTTAATATTACTGAAACAACAAGTACAGGTCGTGTACTTGATGCAATTTCTGCCCTGCTGGGAATATGCGGAGAGAGAACTTATGAAGGAGAATGTGCAATGAAACTTGAATCTGTGGCATATTATGGGCAAAATACTGTAGATATTCCTGTTAAAATCAGAAATTACATGGGAATGGATGTAGTTGACACATCATCAATTCTTATCTCAGTTTTAGAAAATAAAGAGACAGGGAAGTCCATAAATGACATTGCATGTTCTGCACAAAGCGCTGTTGCCTCAGGACTTGCACAATTAGGTATAAAAGCCGCCCGAAAAACTGGAGTTAATATTATAGGCGGATCTGGGGGTGTTTTTTACAATGAAGCCATTAGTAAAACCATTAGGGATTCAGTACTGGAGAATGGCTTCCAATTTATCCAGCATAAGAATTCATGCGCTGGAGATGGCTCTGTTTCACTTGGACAGGCTGCAATAGCTGCCATGCATTATAAACTGAACTGAATTACCTTTAGATAGAATTAAAGAGCATTTATTCATCGACTGTTCTGCTATTTCTACTTGATGCTTCTTAAGACCTATACTTCAGAATATTTTTCTTATTGTCTATCACCAAGTAGATTTTTAGATTTACCTTCATATTTTCTTCTATACAAGTCAATAAATTCAAAAATGAATTTATTTTAAAGTTATAACACTAAATATGCTTAGAATCTCCCTCTAATAAATTTATTAAGTTTTTCCTTCTTTTTGCCTCCATTAAAAGTAATTCTGCATATCTTTTTGCCATATCATATCTATCAATAAGAACCTCCAGATCCTCAATTACATCTTCATGTCCCAGGCTGAATCTATTCTCCAGTTCCTGCAATTTTGAGAAATCATCTCCCCTGATATCCATTTTGATAGTATTACCATTTATAGATATCTGAATTTCTATTTTTTGAGATATATCGTAATATTTTCGAGGACGACCACGTTCTATCTTATGAAATGATGATTTTAAAAGTCCTAATCCTTCCATTGCTTTTAAATGTTCAATAATTGCCTTCTGCCCTATTTCAAGCTCCTTTGAAATTTCACTTACAAATCGGGGCTCCTCTGTTAAAAGATTTAATATATCTCTCCTTGTTTTGCACCCCATAATATCAAGTATTGCTTCCAGATCCATGTTATCCCTTTATATCAAATGATCGATAAAAATGGTTCCTACCCATATTCTATTTTATCTTTATCTTATGCGAAAGATTTATATAACCTTTTGTTACTATAACCTATTAAAGATTACTATTATTTTTTATACTCTAAAGGTGAACAGATGACTGATAAAGATGAATTGAAAAAGTTAAATAAGGATCTGGAAGAGAAAAAAGAGTTAATTGAGGATCTAAATAAGCAGATAGAAGAAAAAGATCAAAAAATTGATGATTACTATTCACAGATGCAGCGCCTACAGGCTGATTTTGAAAACTACAAGAAAAGAACTGAAAAAGACAGGAAAGAGTACATAAAATACGCCAATGAAGAATTAATCCTCAAGTTAATCAATAGCTATGAGGATCTTGAAAGAGCACTTGAATCAGCCGAAAAGGGTGAAAACCTGAAAGAAGGAGTTGAATTGATTTTTAAAAATTTAAATGAAGTTCTTAAAAAAGAAGGACTTTCAGAAATCCTCACAGAAGGGGAAAAATTCGATCCATTCAAGCACGAAGCACTAATGACCGAAAAACACGACGATTATAAAAATGGAGAAATTATTGAGACACTTGCCCGTGGATACACATTGAATTCAAAGGTAATCAAATGTGCAATGGTTAAGGTCTGTAAAAAATGAAATAATGTTTTAAATTCAAAAAATTATAAAATGTAAGGTGATATCATGGCTAATAATAAAAAAGAAAAAATTATAGGTATAGATCTTGGAACAAGTAACTCTGCAGCAGCAGTACTGGTCGGTGGAAAGCCTACCATTATACCAAGTGCAGAGGGAGCTACACAGTATGGAAAAGCATTTCCAAGTTATGTTGCTTTTACACCTGATGGACAGAGATTGGTTGGAGAACCAGCAAGAAGACAGGCTGTAACCAATCCTGAAAATACCATAAGCGCCATAAAAAGAAGTATGGGAACAGATTACAAGGTAAATGTTTTAGGTAAAGAGTACAGCCCCCAGGAAATTTCAGCGTTTATACTTCAAAAGATTAAAAAAGACGCTGAAACATTCCTTGGTGAAGAGGTACAAAAGGCCGTAATTACAGTTCCAGCCTATTTCAACGATAATCAGAGAACTGCAACAAAGGATGCAGGTATAATTGCAGGATTAGAAGTTGTAAGGCTTGTAAACGAGCCAACAGCAGCAAGTCTTGCTTATGGTATAGATAAAGAACAGGAAGAAGAATTAGAAATCATGGTTTTCGATTTTGGTGGTGGAACACTTGATGTAACCATCATGGAATTTGGTGGAGGCGTATTCGAGGTAAAATCCACCAGCGGGGACACCAAACTGGGTGGAACTGACATGGATACCGCCATCATGAACTTCCTTGCAGGAGAATTTAAGCGAGATACCGGCGTAGATCTCATGGTTGACGACCAGGCAGTCCAGAGATTAAGGGAAGCAGCAGAAAAAGCAAAAATAGAACTTTCAACCACTCTAACAACCGATATAAATCTTCCATTTATAACTGCAACAGCAGAAGGGCCAAAACATTTAACCACAACCCTAACAAGGGCCAAACTCGAAGAACTTGTTGATCCAATCATAAAAAAATGTGCAGGACCAATGGACCAGGCATTATCAGATGCTAAAATGACCAAAGTCGATGTAAATAAAATTATACTTGTAGGTGGACCTACCAGAATGCCTGTCGTCCAGAAATTCGTTGAAAATTACATTGGTAAAACAATTGAGCGGGGAATAGACCCTATGGAATGTGTGGCCATGGGTGCAGCAATTCAGGGCGGAGTGTTAGCCGGAGAAATTAAGGATCTTGTATTACTTGACGTTACTCCATTATCCCTTGGAATTGAAACTCTTGGAAGCGTATTTACAAAATTAATTGAAAGAAATACTACAATTCCAACTAAAAAAAGCCAGATATTTTCAACTGCAGCTGATAACCAGACATCTGTAGATATTCACGTCTTACAAGGTGAAAGGCCAATGGCACATGATAACACCACCCTTGGAAGATTTCAGCTTGTAGGAATACCTCCAGCACCAAGGGGAATCCCCCAGATTGAGGTAACATTCGACATAGATGCAAACGGTATTATGAACGTTTCAGCCAAGGATATGGGAACAGGGAAAGAACAGGCCATCACAATAACTGCGTCAACTAAATTATCCCAGGAAGAAATCGACCAGAAGGTTAAAGAAGCCGAAATGCATGCTGAAGAAGATCAAAAGAAGCAGGAAGAGATTCAAGTCAGGAATGATGCTGATTCAATGATTTACACCTCAGAAAAAACCCTTGAAGAACTGGGTGATAAGGTAAATCCTGAACAAAAAACCAAAATTGAGGGTTTAGTCAAAGAACTCAGGGAACTGGTTGGAGGCGACGACATAGCTGCAATTAAAGCTAAAACTGAAGAATTGACCAAAGTAGTTCAGGAAGTTGGTGCTGCAATCTACCAACAAGCTCAACAGGCCCAACAAGCTCAGCAGCAGGCAGAGCAAAATGCACAGGGTGCTCAGGGCAACCAGAAATCAGGTGACGATAACAGCATAGATGCAGACTATGAAGTCAAAAAATAAATAGGAAAAACTATAAATTAAACCAAAAAGTAGAGGAAATTCTCTACATTTATTATTTTATTCAGTTCAATTTTTTTGATTTAAGTGAGGGTAAGATTAAATGGCAGAAAAGCGTGATTACTACGAAGTCCTTGGAGTAGAGCGGGGCACTGATAAAAAAGATATTAAAAAGGCCTATCGTAAACTGGCAATGAAATATCACCCCGACGTAAATGATGAACCAGAAGCCGCTGATAAATTCAAAGAAATAAGTGAAGCATACGCTGTTTTATCAGATGAAGAGAAAAGAAATACCTACGACCAATTTGGACATGCAGGAATGGGTGGATACTCCAACGAAGATATATTCAGAAATGTGAATTTTGATGATATATTTAGAGGCTTCGGATTTGATTTCGGAGATATATTTGACATGTTTGGTTTTGGTGGAGGTCAAAGAAGAAGCCGTGCTGAACGTGGAGCTGATGTCTATTACGATCTATCCATTACACTTGAGGATGCAGCATTTGGACTTGAAAAGGATATAGAAGTATCCCACAAGAAAGTTTGTCCAGCATGTGAAGGTTCAAAGGCTGAACCAGGAACAAATACACGCCAATGTGAACGCTGTGGAGGTACAGGCCAGGTACAGCACGTTAATCAAACTCCATTCGGTCAGTTTGTAAATATAAGGCCATGTTCCCAGTGTAGGGGCGAAGGAGTAATAATTGAAAATCCTTGTCATGAATGTCGTGGGACAGGGATTGTAAGAGAAAAAAGCACCATCCATATTAAGGTTCCCCCAGGTGTAGAAGATGGTTCCCGTCTCAGGGTTCCTGGCGAAGGAGATACAGGTAAAAGAGGAGGTCCTCCTGGAGATCTCTATGTTTTGATTAATGTTAAACTTCACAAATTATTCGAGCGCCACGGGTCAGATCTGGTTTATGAAATGCCAATTAGTTTTGTACAGGCCTCTCTCGGTGATGAAATAGATGTTCCAACGCTTGGAGAAGAAATTGTAAGTTTAAAAATCCCTCATGGAACTCAACCAGGCACATCATTCCGTATAAAAGGAAAAGGAATGCCACATTTACGCTGGAACGGTAAAGGAAATCTTTACGTTAAAGCCAAGGTAATAGTACCTAAAAATTTAAGTCCAAAGCAAAAAGAGCTTTTAAAGGAATTCGCAGATATAAGCGGGAAAGAAATCTACACTGAGGATAAGGGTTTCTTTGACAAGGTTAAAGACGCTATCAAACATTAGAGTGTTCAGTTAACCCGGGAAATCTATAATTTTTTATTTATTTGAATTCTTCTTTATTACTTAAATTATTTAAATTATGATCTCTATAAATAGGGTTATATCTTATTTAGGGGAATCATAATGCACAGTAAATTTAAATGGGCACTTTTATCTCTTATGATAATCATTATAATCTTAATTCTATTCTTTCTCTTTAATGAATCAACAGAAATCTGGTTTAATCATTTTTTAAGTTCTTCTCCTTCTAAATTACTTATAGGAGTAGTTATTGGAGGACTTTTATCTGTTGATATACTGTTTCCAGTTCCTTCAAGTGTTGTAAGCACTGCAGGAGGGTATTTTTTAGGTTTTACCTTAGGAACTTTGGTTTCACTGGCTGGAATGACCATTAGCTGTGTTATAGGTTACTTTATAGGTGCAGAATTTGGAAATCCAATTTCAAAAAGACTTGTTGGTTCTAAAGAGCTTTTAAAGTTTGAAAAACTTCAAAATAAATATGGAGACTGGATAATCATATTAACAAGAGCCGTTCCTGTTTTAGCCGAAGCTTCAGTTCTTGTTGCAGGCATTGGTCGTATGCCTCTAAAACGTTTTATTTTATTAATTATCCTATCAAATTTAGGTATTTCCATTGCATATGCCTTTATTGGAGGACATTATGCACATTTAAACTCTTTTTTACTGGCCTTTGCTGGAGCAATTATTTTACCAGCTATTGCAATGGGTATTTTAAAATTTAAAGGCTAATATTAGTTCCATGACTCTTTATCTTTTTTATTTTGATTGGAATTCAGGAAGTACCTCTTCCCTATAGAAATCAATGAATTCATGCTGATTGTTACCTATTTGCTGAATGATAATATGATCAAAACCTGCTTCGATTGTTCTCTTTATTTTGTCGATATGCGCCTGGGGATCAGAGCTGCAGAGTATTCTTTTAGGTATATCTTCCTTTTTTACGTTTTTAACAAGACCCTCAAAATGAGTTTGTGTGGCAATCTCCCAGCTTAACTTTCCTTTTACAGCCATTAAAGGCCAGAATTCATAAACCAGGCCCACAGCCTTTTCATCTGTCTCTGCCCAGCTCAATGAAACTTCTGAATATGCCGGTTTTCCTTCCCCTCCTGTTTCTTTAAAAATATCTAACAATTTTTTCTGTCTACCCCCTACAATAAATCCATCTCCACAGCTTCCGGCGGCTGTAGCGGCTATTGGTCCATCTGCAGCCATATATATCTCCGGAAGCTCTTCAGGAAGGGTGTAAATTTGCGCATTTTCAACATGGTAATAAATACCCTCATAATCCTGCATTCCTCCCTGCCAGAGAGTTCTGATAATATCCACGGCTTCTACAAGCATGTCAATTCTTATAGGGGCTGGTGGCCAGTGATCACCGTAAATATGTTCGTTTAAATTTTCTCCAGAACCTACACCTAAATTAAATCTCCCCGGCATCATTGAAGCTACTGTAGCTGCGGCTTGAGCCACTAAAGCCGGGTGCTGTCTGATTGTGGGGCATGTAACACTTGTTATTAAATTTAAATTTTCTGTTACCTGAGATATGCCACCAAGTGTACTCCATACGAATGGACTGTTACCCTGTCTGCTGATCCATGGGTGATAATGGTCTGATATACCTGCAAAAGTAAATCCTGCTTCTTCAGCGTGTTGAGCGTAGTTTATTAGGTCTTGAGGTCCAAATAATTCACTTGCGAGTTTAAAACCAATTTCTACCATTATTCTACCTCCAAAATTTTCAAAAATGTTTAAAGTTAACCTTTCTTAACTTATTTGTAATACAATTATATTAAATTATATTAATTATGTCATATAAAATAATAATAATTGCCCTTAATTTGGAGGTTAAAAATGGTAGATGTAGAATTTAATATGGAAAATATTCAAAAATGTTTGTGTCCTGGATGTCCAGTACAGGCCAAAAGTGATTGTGTGATGGATAAATTAAAAAAACTGAAATCTCAAAAGGGAACTCCAAGTTCAGAAGATGTACCTGGAGTTTATTGTTCTACTGGAAAAGCTACTTGTGAAGGTCTAGATCCAAACCAGATATGTCAATGTGATAAATGTGAAATATGGATGGACTATAAATTAGGTGAAGGAGAACCTGGTAGCTACTACTGTGCAGAAGGAAAAGCAAGATAATTAATACATTTATAGTCATGTGCATAGATAATTAAAGTTATGATTATCAGATAATACCAGATAAGTGGATTAAATCCAATTCCTGGAGCTTTCAATTTTCTTTGAATTTATGATGCGCTTAAAGGATGTTTTTTTTTACAGGCCTTCATTGAACTAACAGCCTAAAATCTTTTGCACTTAACTATAATTTTTTCATTTTACTTTTTGTTATA
>DAVZ01000019.1 GCA_002505765.1 Methanobacterium sp. UBA176
GAATCAATATTTCATATTCGTTAATTATTGTTCTTTCAGTAAGACATATTAAGTCAAAAATAATTCAACAAATCTGCTCAACCCCCAATAACTTTACAACCCCACGTTAATAGAAAACTTAAATATTTAGATAGGGATTAAATTAATAAAATTAAAAAATTCCGCCATAAAATAGCTTAAATTTTAAAATAAATGAAATATGTTTTTATATTAAAAAAATAAAAATTTAGGAGCCCTCAAACACTATTATGTTTGGGGCATGCAAAAAACTATAAAAAATCGAAGATTTTTTATGCACAGAAAAATGCAAGCATTTTCTTAGCTTTGTTTTTTGCGGATACGAAACTAGTTTCGCATGCACCGAAAATCTCTCAAAAATCTCCGATTTTCGGGTGAATAATTTATTCTCCGCCAGTTACTCTGTCTAATTCTTCTATCTCTTCAAGTGAACATTTTTCAAGAGCTGGATCCACACAGGTCATGTGTACATCCACAGTTAGATCTTCAGGGCTGTAGCCCATGGCAAGACCTAAAAATTGAGCAAGGTGGAACACAGGTACCTCGAATTCATCGCCGAATGTCTTTTTGATTTCAGTTTGACCTACATCAAACTGTAAGTGACAGAATGGACATACATTAACAATAACGTCTGCACCAGCAGCTGTCATGTTGGTTAACTTTTCTCTAGTGAAGTCTAAAGCATTATCCAAGTCTCTTGAACGCACTCCACCACCAGCTCCACAGCACATCATTTTGTCTCTGTAATCTACAGATTTTGCACCGGTTGCTTCTACAATTTCATCTAAAATTGTTGGTTTTTCGGCGTTATCTATCTGTATATGTTCGGTTGGTCTTAAAAAGTGGCATCCGTAGTGTACAGCAACATTAAGGTCGTCTAATGGTTTTGTAACCATTTCAGATATTTTGTCAACACCCACATCGTTGTATAATATTTCTGCAAAGTGCCTTACCTTAACGTCGCCTTTGTATTCTCTTCCAACTTCAGCAAGAACTTCATTAATTTTTGCCTTAGCTTCTTCGTCTTCTTTTAATTCGTGGTTGGTTTCAAATAATGTACCGAAACATCCATTACATTCGGTCATTACATCCATACCCATATCTTCTGCTATGGTTATGTTTCTTGCTGCTATGGATAACCAGCTGGTCTTATCAAATGATCCAAATACACCAGGTGCAGGGCAGCATGAAGCTCCTTCCATATCTTTGAGGTTTATGCCCATTTTTTCAAACATAACTCTTGTAGCTTTTTCGATTCCCGGGTATCTGTTGTTCATAATACATCCTAAGAAATATGCGAAATCTGCCATTTATTATTCCTCCTTATTCTAATTCTCCGGTTTCCCAGTTGTATCCGATTAAACTGTCAAATTGTGTTTTCTTCAGTATATTCTTTACTTCTTCAAGTGCTTCAGGGAATTCATGAGTAGTTGGTGGTAATTCATTTAGCCCTACTCTTTTTCTGAGTTCCATGGTAGCGTCGTTTATAGGTACACCGTGCCCGGTTTTCAATACGAAAGTTCCAACCATTTTGTGTGCCTGTGCCATTTTTCCAGCTCGAGATTGCATGTTCCTTATTGCTTTAACAACATCTACTATTTCAACGCCTCTTGGACATCTTTCCTGGCATGTATAGCATGTAACACATTCCCAGATAGTTTCATCATTTATAACTTCATCTTTAAGTCCTAAATTAGCCTTTCTAATAATGCTTCTTATTCTGTATGGTGTTCTTCTTCCTGAAGGACATGAGCCAGTACATGTACCGCACTGATAGCACAAACCTATAGTTTCTACTCCAGCATCAACGATGCTTTGTTTAAAATCTGGATCTATATTCTCAGGATTTACTAAGTTTTCTTCTTTATTAAGTAAAGTCATACTTACACTTCCTTTGGTTTTAGGCTCTTCTTTTTTGGCTTCTTCAACGATTTCAGGTTCTTCTTCCTTTGTTTCTTCAACGATTTCAGGTTCTTCTTCTTTGGTTTCTTCAGCTTCTTCTTCTACAGTAGTTTTAATTTTGACTTCTTCTTTTTCTACTGTAGATGCTGCTTCTTCTGGTTTATCAGGGGTTTCACTGGTTTCTTCTATAGTTTCTGGTGTTTCAATATTTTCTTTAGTATCTTTTTTTTCGTCTTCTTCTGCCTCTTGCCCGGTCAAAAAGTTTTTCAAGCGTTTTAAGGTTCTCATTTTTTTTCCCACACCTATTAATTGCAGGTTTGTGTGAAAATAACAATTTTCATATCTACGTTGATGAACACTGTATATATACATTGCGGAAATTTTGTTTACTGTAACCTTTTTAGTGACACCATATTTTTAATTTTTATCACGATGAATCAGGTCAAGAAATTGAGTTTCATCAGTATGTTTTAATTTAAGCTAAAAATAATATTTAAGTTAAATTCCATTGGGTAATATTTAGTGAACAACGATACATACAGTAAAATCTGACAGCATTCACAAGTGTTTTGATATTCGTTACTGGTTATTATCAATATAGATTTCCTGTGTGTCAGAGGTTTCCTTGTAATTTTCCAGGCATTATAAGTGTTTTGATATTTGTTACTGGTTATTTTCAATATAGATTTCCTGTGTGTCAGAGGTTTCCTTGTAATTTTCCAGTTAATATTATCTAAGCTTGTTATTGTGCTTGAATAAATGATCTATTGTCTATTTTGCATGTTCCAGTGATTACTTTTGTTTCAATTTTTAATATTGATTGCTATTCAGATATAATAATTTTCCATTCTTTAAAGTTCATTAATAATCTAAATTTTTGCTTATTTTATGGAAAAATCAGGTTTTAAGGACTTTTATTTAATTATAGCAATTTATAAAGTTTATTCTTTATTCATAATACACAATCAATCTCTAATAAGTATTTTCTATTATTATCATTAATTTACCAACTTTCTAATTTATTCCATAAATAGAAAATGAAGGACAGTTTGAGATTTAAATTAAATCTAACCATAAAAAATTAATCTCCACAGAATACAAATTTAATCAATTAAATTAGTTCCTATTTTTAAAAATAAAGAATAAGCAACGACTTATTAAGGAAATTAATGTAAATATAATAATAATATCAAGTAAAAACCCATAAACAGTATTAGGAGAAATTAGGGTGATCAGGATGATTATAAAAAGGAAAGAACCATAATATTTACCAATGGGGTCATAAACCAGTATTTTAAACTTTGATGTGATAATAAACTGCAGGAATACCAAAATTATAAGAAACAAAATCCACACAGGATAAATTCCTTTAAGGATAAATGAACTGAATGCTATAAGAACAAGGAAAAAATCTGCGGTTATATCTAAATATGCTCCAAAGGAAGTATCTATATCAAATTTACGGGCTAAGTATCCATCCAGTGCATCACTAAAAATTGCAAAAATAAAAATAATTACAGATAAAACTAATTTGTCATTTAAAAAGAAAAATAAGAATACAAATGCCAGTATTATCCTTAGAATACTGATTGCTGACGGAATTTTTTTAAAAAAATCTTTTTTCATTTTAATCAGTGGGAATTTTAATTTAACACCTGGTACAAATATTTTTAAGCTTTTACTTAAATAAATAGAATAATAATTTAAAGATTGATTCTCATGCTCATTGTAAAACAGCACGATGGTCCATCAAGGCTTGGTAAATTTGACCAATTAAACACTCCTGCAATTTTAAAGTACACAGACCAGTTAGAGATTGTAAAAGACGAACCTATGCCTTACGACGTTCCTAAAGAGCTAGCCCAATGGTCAGTTAATAGAACAATTGAATTAGCCAATAAAAGCAAAGGCGAGGGAATTGCAGTTATTCAGGGTTCTAAATACATTGATTTAAGAATTAAGTGTGCTGAAAAATTGGATCTTATAGGGTATACCACTTTGATGATTGCAAATTCTGAGAAACTGCTTAAAAACCCAAGGAATCTTGTGGATATAGTTGTAAATATAAGAAAAACTGTAAATCCCAACGTGGCATTATATTTTCCTTTCATAGATGCTTCATTTATCCCTTTACTTGCTTATATGGGAATAGATTTAGTTGGAGACGTTTCGGCGGGTTATTGTACTTATTTGAATAGATTAGTAACTCCTACAGCCATTTATGACCTTGAAGAGTATAAAATCTATGAATTTGGCTTTGATGAGCTTGAATCCTATAATAAGCGCACTTTAGATTTTGTTACAAGAGAAATAAGGGAGAATATAAAGAACATGACCTTAAGAAACCTTGTTGAAGAAAGATGCTGCACCTCCCCGGAGGCTATGTCAGCTCTAAGAATACTCGATAAAAAGTATTCTGACTTTTTAAAAGAGTATACACCTTTATACTAATTTATAGTCATGTGCATAGATAATTAAACTTATGATTATCAGATTATACCGGATAAAGTGGATTAAATCCAATTCCTGGAGCTTTCAATTTTCTTTGAATTTATGATGCGCTTAAAGGATTTTTTTTTTACAGGCCTTCATTGAACTAACAGCCTAAAAACTTTTGCAATTAACTATAATTACCCAATATAGAACATTGTATATGACATACAGGGTACACAGAATTATAAAAAAACAATTATTGTAATTTTAAAGGTTTAAAAAGTCAATTAATTAATATAAATTATATTTTATCAAGTTAAAATAATTAAAAAAGTATTATTTCATTTCTATTTATTTATTATAAAAAATAATCTATAATTCATAAAATTTTAATTGAAAAAAAATATATATCGGACATTTAATAAATATGAAAAGAGTTTAGAAATGGGAGGGCATTAGATCCAAAAATCAGAGGCGGTTTGATTTTTTTGCGGAAAATTAAGAGGAGTCTAATTTTACCCTCCCTTAAATACTTTTCTGTAATTCATAACATAAAAACTTTCTGTATAGTATGAACATTTTAGTTCAACATTAAATATTTGCTCAAAGTTCTTTTCAACAAATTATTATTTTATAAAATATGATACATATTATGGAAAAAAAAGTTTATGTTCTGGATTCTTCTGCAATAATAGGTGGCTATAATTTCAAGAATTTAGATAACTATACTATAAATGAAGTTATTTCTGAAATCAAAGACTTTAAATCAGAATTATTATTGCAATCTTCCATTGAAGATGGTCAGATTAAATTAGAACAACCAGATAGGGAAGATCTGGAAAAAGTGAATCTTGTTACCAGATCTTCTGGAGATATATTAAGGCTTTCTGAAGTCGATAAAAAGGTTATTGCACTTGCATTAAAATTTAAAAGGAAAGGAATAAATCCTGTAGTGATAACAGATGACTACACCATGCAAAACACGCTTAAAATCGTTGGAATTCCTTATAAAAGTATTTTGACCTCTGGAATTGAAGGAATTCTAAACTGGATTAAAGTTTGCAAGGGATGCAAAAAAAGATATCCTCCTGAATATAAATTTGAAGAATGTGAGATATGTGGTTCCAGAATTTTCAAAAAGAAGATAAAAAAAACAATTTAATCAAATTTAGAATCATTAATTTTGAAAATTTTCAATTAAATAGATAATTTTAATAGATATTTAGGTACAACAGTGAATAATGAAAATTGGAATTGTTGTGCATGGGCCATTTGTGGTTGATTCTGGTCATGCAGAGGAAATTTTGAATCTATTGAGTAATTATGGAGAAGTAAAAGCCCGTTTAGGGGGTACTATGGGCAGAACTGCTGTTCATGATGCAGGGCTTGAGGATGAAATTGATATTCGCATGAAGATGCTTCCCAGTCAGTCTGTAGATAAATTTATAGAAGAAAAATATGATGTTGTTATATTGATAAACTATGGAAAGTCATCTATCACAGGTCATGCATTCGGATTTAAAGTATTTAGCCATTGTCAGGGTAATCCTCCCCTAATACAGATTGAAAGACCCGGAGAAAGAGATGGTAGCATAATACCATGGATTAGCTCGTTGAACGAACTTGCAGAAAGGATATCTAAGGATATGAATCTTAAAATTGTTTATCCGCAGGAAATAAAAGAAAAAATGGCTTCTAATAAAGTAAGTGAAATCGAAAGGACCATAGCAGGAGTATCTCCTGGTGAAAATATATTTGTTAATGGAATTGTCGTAGGAAAATCTATATCCTGTCATGTAACTTTAATTGCAGAGAATGGCTTTATAACTGAAATAAATGGAGCAAATATAAAAGAACATGGAGTGGAAAAACTTGGTAAAATAGACCTACAAACAGCAATAGTAAAAACAGGACTGCTTAGAAGATCCGAAGTCTCACCAAGAATACTTAAATCAAATAATAACCACGATAAACTTAAAGTAGCATTTCTAAACCATGCAGCAGAGGATATATATCAATTAAAAAATGCAGACTACGTTGTAACCATTGGCGACGATACCACACTTGTTGCAGGTGATATACTCTATAGATTTGACGTTCCTGTAATTGGAATCACCGATGGAGACATTGATAAAGTTGTGGAAAAGGGATTTAAAACAAAACGATCCTTAATAATTGAGCTTGAAAAGGACTTAGATGACGTAATTGGTGAAAAAATTCATTCTGAACTTTTCAATGGTGAAGAAATCATTGAAATAGAAAATATCGAAAATTTTAAAAAGGAAATATTACAGATTATAAACGATATAACCACTTGCTATAAAATAAAAGAAAATTGAGGTGTACAGGTGGATTTAAACCATCTTATTACTTCCCTAAGGAATTTTGAAGGGATTACACGAAAAAATCCAATTAAGAAAATAACCAATATACTGGAAGATACCTATAACATCGCTGGAAAAACTGTTTTGAGTTTTGGAGACGATGCATCTGCGCTGGATATTGGAAATGACAAATTGATTCTTCTTGCAGCCGACGGAATGTGGGGGAAGCTTATGGAAGCTGATCCAAAATGGGCTGGATACTGTTCTGTTTTAGTTAACGTAAACGACATTGCAGCAATGGGCGGCGAGCCAATTGGTATGACCAACGTTCTTTCAACCTCTGATGATAAAATACGCGATGAAATACTATTAGGAATTAAAGAAGGAGTTGAAAAATTCGGTGTCCCTATGGTGGGAGGCCATTTTCATCCAGATACACCATATAATGCACTGGATGTTTCTATTACTGGGATAGTTGACAAAGATGATATTATAACAAGCTGTAATGCAGAAGCTGGCCATAAAGTTATAGTTGCAATGGATATCCATGGCCAGATTCATCCAAAATTTAATCTCAACTGGGATACAACAACAATGAAAAGTGCTGCCCTCGTACAGTCTCAAATTAAGATGATGAATAAAATAGCAAGGGAACATCTTGTAAGTTCTGGAAGGGACATAAGCAATCCAGGAACTCTCGGAACCCTTGGAATGCTTCTTGAAGCTTCTGATGTAGGAGCATCTGTTGAAATTGAAAAGATTCCCAGAAATGAGAGTATTGAATGGGAGCAATGGCTTAAATTATATCCTGGAGCAGGATTTGTCTTAACTGCTAAAAAAGAAAACGTGGATAGATGTATAAAATTATTTGAAGAAGTAAATATTAAATCAGCAGTTGTTGGAGAAATTATTAAAGATAAAAAGCTTTATATAACTTTTAAAAATGAAACAGGAATATTATTCGACTTTGATGACGACGAAATAATGGGCATTAAAGAAGAAAGATCATCTGAGGAGATTTAATGAATGTTAGGGTCAATGGAGAAAAAATAGGCCTTCCTGAAGGTTCAACACTTAGAGATGCCATAGAAACTGCAGAAGCACCCTATATCGAAGGTTGTATCCTATCAGTTATAAAGGGCAAAGAAGAAGTTGAAAAATATGTGAACAAATATAAAATAAAAACCAGTAAAGGAAGCATAATAATAGAATTACTGGAAGATGGACCTTCAAATCTGGTAGATACATGGAAAAAACGTTATAAAGAGTTTGAAAGTTTAAGAATAAGATGGACCACCTCTAACGAAGTCTCTTTAGGCCCCATTAAAACAGATTTAGTTCCTACAAGAGAAGAATATCAATATTTTCCCTGGGAGGTTATAATGAGTCTTTCAGGATTTACTGCAGAATCAACACATATTATTTTAAGCAAATCAAAACATGACGGAATTTATGGAGTTCCTGAAGGAAATAGAGGTGTTTTTGCCCGTGTAATAGGGGGTAAAAGAACTGTATTCACCCTTGCTGACGATGATTTTATAAATGAAATAAAACCCGTGATTGAGCGAAGCAGCACCATTAAAAGCGCTACAACAATTGATTTAAATACCCCAGTTGAAGATGGAAATGAAATATTTACATACGTCCTTGTTAAGCCAGAATTCAGATCTCCCAGTTCTGTTGAACACTTCTTTGCACTAGCTGAAGAGGGTAAAATAAGAGTAGATTATGAATCTAATTCATTTATAGGTTTTTACAAGTTGCACGGCCTTGAAAAAAATGCAGAACTAATCGATAAAAGAAGTAGGGGAACAATAACGCTTCGAAATAAAGGTAAAGGAGTAGGGAAGGTTTATATTTACAGAGAAGATAGAGTATCAGCACCATCACATACTATCGTTGGCCATGTTGAGAAAGGAATGCAAATACTTGATATAGCAGATACTGGAGATTTAATCACATTCAAATCTAACCCTGAAAGAATAATGACCCTCTCTATGACCCAGAAAGAAGCAGAAGAATATTTAACTTCTAAAGGAATAGAACAGATACGCGAAGGCCTTGCTGACGATAGTGCAATAGTAGTGGGTCAAGATCCAGAGTTTACAATGGATATTATACATGGCAAAAGAGCATATACTCTGGGAATCGATGAAAATAAAATAATTGAAGTTGAAATTGATGAAAAAGCCCTTAGATCCTCATGGTATTTCAAAAAACTTACAGGACTCCTTGATTCTCCGGTAGGATCCCTACAAATACATTTTGCCTTTCCAGGAATGAAGGTAATGATGTTTAAAGGTAGTTCAAAAGATGCTAAAGGACTTATTCCTGAGAACATTCCACAAAAATGCGTGAAAACTGGTGAAATAGGAATAACAAACATGTCCCGTAGACAAATTGGAGTAGTGGGAGTAAGATTTGAAGACAATGATGAATACGGCCCAACTGGAGAACCATTTGGAGGTACCAATATAGTTGGAAGGGTGGTTAAAGGGCTTGAAAATCTTGAAAAGTTAAAAGAGGGTGAAGTAGTCTATGTCAAAAGAAAAATCTGATGAAGTAACTCGAATGATAATACTCGGACCTTCAGCACAGATAAATTCTTCTGAACTTGTACAGAAAATCCATATGCTTGAACTTCCCCTTACAATTAAATCAACATGCTATGGAGCAATAATTCATGGCAAAGAAAATGTAGTAAAGGATGCTGTGGAAAAAATAAGAAAACTTGATCCCTACAACATCTTTACAAAGGATAGGGGATTCCCTCCAGGAGATCCAAGGCGCTGCAGAGCTAAAAGAGGAGCTGCAAGGGAAGGATTTCATCAGCTTGAAAAAGAATTCGAGCTCCTTGATTGTGTAAGGGAGGCACTGGAAAAGCCCAGGGAAGTTCACATTGAAAAACCAATTAAGATTGATCCTGATTCCTTAAAAAAGATTATTACAGAATGTGAGAATGAAGATTAAATTAATTTATCAGATTAAAATAACCTAAATTGTCGAGGTATGATAAAATGCAGATAACTCCTTTTTCTAAAGGTGAAGAAATAGCACCAATTGCGCTTGCTATTCATGAACTTGTAAACGAACTTCCAACAACAATGCGTTCTAAAAATTCAAACGGGGTTAGAATTGAAGATGGAGAGATAATAGATTATAATTATACAGGCCCCGTGTTAGAAAAAGTATTAAACGAAGGTGAAATTATCCATACAATCCCCGAAACTGGCCCTTATAGCGGCATTCCTGTTATTGTTGTTCCAATTAAAGAAAATGAAGAAGTTATTTGCGTAATAGGGATTGTTGATATAACAAAAGGAATATTTAGTGATCTCAAAGAAATAACAAGAAGACCTCAACAAAGAAATCACAGGGGGGAGTTTTATTGAAAATAGCCATATTTCCTCCAAATTCATTAATCTTAGCGGATTTAATTGAAAGAAAAGGACATGAAGCTCTTGCTTTACAAAAAGAAATAAGAAAAAAAGTTATAGATCCAGAGATTGATTCACCGCCATTTAACATTACAGAAGAAGAACCTATAAAAGGCCTTAAATATGCTGCTATTGAAGTACCATCAGGTGTAAGAGGTAGAATGGCCATATTCGGACCATTAATCGATGAAGCCGACGCTGCAATTATAATGGAAGAAGCACCCTATGGATTTGGATGTGTAGGATGTGCAAGGACAAACGAACTATCCATGTACTATTTAAGGAAGAAAAAAATTCCGATTCTAGAATTGCAGTACCCTACATCAAGAGAAGAAGCAATAGAAATGGTAAACACGATTAACACATTTTTAGATGGACTGGAGGAAAAAAATGGTTAAAATAGCCCAGATATCATGCGGAACAGAGTACAGCGGTATTCAAAAGGAAATTGAAAAAGCTGCTGCAACATTTGGCGCTGAAATTGTTATTCCAGAAGCTGATCTGGATTATATTGACGAAGCTTATCATAAATTTGGTTTTAATGTTGCAAGTTCAAGTATAAGACTGATGATAGCCAGAGCCATGTCCATAGTTGAAGGAAAGGCAGATGCTGACGCTGTATTTATAGGAACATGCTTTAGGTGTGCCGAAGGAGCACTGGTTAGGAACGAGGTAAGACGGTTCATACAACAAAACACAAATTTACCTGTGGTAACCTATTCTTTCACAGAAAGAACTAAAGCAGATGAGCTATTTATAAGAATGGAGGCACTATCTACAATAGTAGATAGAAAAAGTCTACTTGCACGTGAGAAACAGGAAGGTCTTACCATTGGAATAGACTCGGGTTCAACCACCACAAAAGTCGTTCTAATGGAAAATAATAGGATAATAGGTACAGGCTGGCTCCCAACCACTGATGTGATCAAATCTGCTGAAGACGGATTGAAAAGTGCATTTGAAGGCACCGGATACAAATTGGATGATATTGATGGAATGGGTGTGACCGGTTACGGACGTTTAACTATAGGAAAGCATTACAACGCAGATTTAATCCAGGAAGAACTCAGTGTAAACTCAAAAGGAGCCGTTTACCTTGCAGACCGTCAAAAAGGTGAAGCTACAGTTCTCGATATTGGGGGGATGGATAACAAAGTAATAACCGTTAACGACGGAATACCTGATAATTTCACCATGGGCGGAATTTGTGCTGGAGCATCTGGAAGATTTTTAGAAATAACTGCAAGAAGGCTGGGTGTAGATATAAGTGAACTTGGAGGGCTTGCTTTAAAAGGAAACTATAAAAATGCACTCCTAAACAGTTACTGTATTGTATTTGGTATTCAGGACCTTGTTACATCCCTTGCTGCTGGAGGTACGAAGGAAGATGTGGCTTCTGCTGCATGTTATTCAGTAGCCGAGCAGGTTTACGAACAGCAGCTTCAAGAAATTGACGTTAGAGAGCCAATAATACAGGTAGGGGGGACATCGCTGATTGAAGGGCTTGTCGAGGCTGTTAGCTCAATTCTCGGAGGAATTGAAGTAATCGTACCTGATAATTCACAACATATAGGTGCTGTTGGCGGTGCGCTTTTAGTATCCGGTTTGGGTAAAAAATAGGAGAGTAAAATGTTAGTTGAATGCTACGATAAAAGTGGTGCTGAAGTCTATGAAATGATAATAAAGCAGATAATGCAGGATGTTCAGATCGGCCGTGCTATTAGTGATATGAAAGTGTTTGTAGACCCAAGAGAGCCTGTATTCATTATTGCAGTTAAGTATGAAAAAGCAGCATCTCCAATTACAATTGACGATTTTACAGAATACGAATATAAAAAAGAAGAAAATAAAACAAGAATAAGAGTTAAAGATGAGACTTATTTACCTGATTTACTTCAAAAACTCTGGGAAACAGAAGGTAGAGAAAAAATAGAACAGCCAAGCAGATTTGAAATTGTGATAAATGATCCACAATTAGATCTAAAGGGAATGATTATTCACGACCCTTCAGAAGACCTAAAAAAGAAGATTTATGATGCCATTTTCAGAATAATTCCCGAAGGATTTAAGGTTGTTGATCACAAGTCAAAGGACAGTATAATTTCCATGTTATGTTCTGACGAGATAATTAAAGATGAATGGATTAAAAAAAGAGATAAGATGATTAAGGAATTATAAGGATGAAAGAAGTTTGAGGATGAATAAAATGAAAGAAAGCAAATTTGCCCATATGACAAAGGTGCATCCATGTTTCAACGAGAAAATGCACGATAAAGTTGGAAGAATCCACGTTCCTATCGCCCCTAAATGCAATATTCAGTGTAATTTCTGTACAAGAGATATAAATAAATGTGAAATGAGACCAGGAGTATCATCCAGAGTTATGAATGTAGACGATGCTATAGAACATGTAAGGAAAGTTACAGCAGAAATGCCCATATCTGTCGTCGGTGTTGCCGGTCCGGGAGACGCTCTCTTTAATGAAGAGACATTTGAGTTTTTTAAAAGAGTTGATGAGGAATTCCCTGATCTGATAAAATGTATGAGTACTAACGGGCTTCTTTTACCTGATAAGGCAGATTTACTGGCTGAATTAAAGATAAACACCATAACAGTAACTGTAAATGCAATCGATCCAGAGATCGGAAAAGAAATCTATGCTGGAGTTTTCTATGATGGAAAGATTTACAGAGGCAAAGAAGGATTTGAAATACTCTCCAAAAATCAGCTTGAAGGGATAGAAAAGATATCAGAGAAGGGAATCGTTGTTAAAGTTAACGCAGTTCTAATTCCAGGATTAAATGATAATCACATTGTGAATATAGCTAGAGAGGTTAAAAAAAGAGGCGCTTCTTTGATGAACGTCATTCCATTAATACCCCTTAACAAGTTTAAAGACTTAGAGAAACCGAGCTGTGCAGAAATTAGCAAAGTGAGAGACGAAGTCGAGGAAATAATTCCGGTCTTTAGAGCATGCAGTCAGTGCAGAGCTGATGCATATGGAGTTCCTGGTAAAAAGGACAAGCACCTTGATATGACTCCAATGAGTCATTATTAAACCTTTTTTATTTTAAATCATATATTAATCAAGGTAATTAACATGAAAACAATGTACTGGAAGGATAATCACCTTTTTTTATTGGATCAAACTGAACTACCTGATGAAATTACTTATTTTGAATGTAAAACCTACAAAGATGTTATTCATGCCATAAAAACCATGAAAGTGCGGGGCGCTCCAGCAATTGGAGTTGCAGCAGCCTTTGGAATGGCACTTGCTGAACTAGCTGGAGAAGACCTGCAAAAGGCAGGAGATGAAATTAAAGCTGCAAGGCCTACAGCAGTGAATCTCTTCTGGGCAGTTGATAGAGTATTTAATTCAGATAATGTACTTGATGAGGCTTTAAAAATGTATGATGAAGATATAGAAACTAATAAAGCCATTGGAAAATACGGTTCAACTGTAATTGATAATGGAGACACCATATTAACACATTGTAATGCAGGTGCGCTGGCCTGTGTAGATTATGGAACGGCTTTAGGTGTAATAAGGGCTGCGTTCCATGAAGGCAAAAAAATAAAGGTCATATGCGATGAAACACGACCATTTTGTCAGGGTGCAAGGCTCAGTGTCTTTGAGATGCAGCAGGAAAACATTCCAGTTAAGTTAATTGTAGATAGCGCAGCAGGGCGCATGATGCAAGCTGGAAAAGTCAGTAAAGTTATTGTAGGGGCAGATAGGGTTGCTAAAGGTGGAGTTGCAAATAAGATAGGTACACTAATGGTTGCACTTGCTGCAAAAAGGTTCAACATCCCATTTTATGTTGCAGCGCCAAAAAGTACATTTGACTTTGAAAATTCGATTTATGATACTGAAATAGAAGAAAGAGAACCTGATGAAGTGCTGTATTTTGGAGAATGTCGTGTTGCACCAGAAGGAACAGAAGTAGAGAATCCTTCATTTGATATTGTGCCTGGTGATCTGATTACAGGGATAATCACTGAAGAAGGAATTTTAGAGCCGTTTTAAATTGTACGTAAAATTATGGGTTGAGTAACATTTGAAAAACTCATTATTATTGTCTAATAATTTAACTTACTCACCATCTGCAAAATCTGCTACGCCCAATATCTATTCATATCTACTACATCCTTTTTTTATTCCAGAAAGCATGTCAGACTTCACGCTATTGTATGCAGATATAGCTCCAGGACCTACATGCAATATTGTATCTCCTGGTTTTGAATATTTAATGGAAAGCTCTCCTGCAGCTTCCATGTCTTCAACTGCAATTTTTAAGGCGTTTGAATTACAAGCTCCATCCAAAACTTCTTTGGCAGCATCCATGTTCAGGTTTCCAATGGTTTCATTGTATCCTGTAGCAATTATAACTTTGGCATATCTACCAAGCAGGTTACCTATCCTATATTTGTCCCGGGGAGTGCTACTATCAGGATTGTCGATCAAAACCACTAAATTGTGCCCAGAAAAAGATTTTAAGGTAGGAAGAAGACCTTCAGGTATGTAGGCTGCATCAAAATACACTTCCCTTTCAGAATATTTTCCTAAATATTCCATATGGCCAGGGATTCCATTGAACTTACTCAATGCATTTTTTATGCTTTCTTCATCCAGACCATAACATATTGAGGCTGCGGATGCAGCTATGGAATTTTCAACATAGTATCCTAACATTTTAATAGGAGTTTGAAATTTTCCAGCTCTGTTACCTACATCGTATTTGATCATGAACTTTCCATCTACCAACTCACCTGAAACATTACATTCATTTCCTTTTGAACCATACCAGACCACATCGTTCCTGTTTACCAAATCCCTGCATTTTATATTGGCAATAAAAATATCAGGCATATTAACCATAAGCAGTTTACGGGCTATGTATTTATCCATGGATCCTTCAAATTCTGTAAGATGTTCTGGATAGATATTTGTGAGGATGCCTACCTTCAGCTTCACCTGGGACATGAGCCTCAGGGTACCATGAGGAATTTCAAGAACTGCAATATCATTTTTCTTATGATAATTATGAATTATTCCATCAACTATGATCTCGCTAAGTAGATTTCCATGTTGGGATGAACATGTCCACACCCTATATCCTGCAGACTCAAATATGTGGGATATTATGTGGGTGGTACTTGTTTTCCCAAGTGTTCCTGTAATTCCAATTATATCTATGTCAATTTCTCTATCTATTATTTTTGCGATATCCTCATTTTTAATTAACTTCATCTTTTTTCGTCTGAACCTGGCATCTGTCGGTATCGTGGGAGACACATATGCTGCGTCAAATCTTTCAAGCTCATCAGGTGCATCTGATCCTAAATGAAGCTCTATCCCTTCTTTTTCCATTTTCAGGAGAATTTCTTGAATATCTCTTGGAAATTTTCTTAAAGGTTTTCTATCTGTGATAACAACATCGTTGCCAGCATGGTTTAGAATTCTTGCAGCAGGACGTCCAGCGTTACCTGCGCCAATTACTACACATCTCATAACAATCCCAATACTATCAATAATTCAATGATATAACTTTTTTGCTCACCTGCATGCGAACCATCCAAGTCAGTGTAATATTAAAATAGTACAGTTTAAAATACACTGAAAACATATTGTTTTTTAGAAGATTTAATACTTTCTAAGATGGTGATTTCCATAACTAGAAAATTAGTTAGAGTCTTAGAATTCGTTGTGATTTTCCAAGAATCTTTATCCTCTGTTTCAACTCCTCATATTGTTATACTCCCTCTGTAAAAGTGTTTTTTTAAATTTTTTTTGCATTTTGAGCATTAATAACTGTAAAATTTATAGTACGGAATTTTCTACTTCAATCTATATAAATCTTACGGTTATAAAAGCCTGAAACTGTTTATAAGAAGATTACAAAATGCGCTTTTATAAACGGAGCATGATGACATATTCATAAATCAAAATGAAATTATAAAAATTCTCAAAAAATTTATCACACTAAGTCTTTATCATTTGCTAAATATGGATAGAAAAATTTCTATGTAAGTGTAAAAAAATTAGTTACAAACTGGAATTATTATTTTTTTTACCCTATTTTATGCGTGAAATGCAGTTATTCCCATTAAAAATCAGACTGATACTGAAGGTAATATTATTAAATTTTATGCGTGAATTGCAGTTATTCCCATCGGAAGGTGAAGGCAGCAATAACTAAACCAAGGCAGAGGAGTGCCAAGTCACATTACTGCATAATCCTTTCATATCTTTAGAAGTTAATTGCCTTTTTTTTTAGATTCATAGAATAGGCCCATTCCAGACAGGTAAAGAAGAATTTATTGTAATTATTGGATAAAGAATACCGGTTTCATGATTTAAATTTTCATAACAAACCAAAAGAAAGCTATTAAAAGAATTTCAGTTGTATTATCACTGTTAAGTGGAACCGGCTCTTTCCTATCCAAATAATCATTAAATAAATAGAATAGTGCCTGAATCTACCAAATCTTTAATTGGATCATAAAATCATCAATATTTCTTGTAGGGAAATTATTTAAGTTCAGATTATAACCAAACTTTACAAGAGGAAACATGAAATTATTTCCCAAACGTTAATAAATCACCAGTATACGAAATAGGCTTCAAACACGATCATCTTTCTCAAAATTTGAAAAAATATTTTTATTAATATTTTCCATATCCGGGAACGGAAAAACATGGCCAACACCATCTAACCACAAACCTTTTGCATTTGGTATTATTTCTGCGAGTTTCCTTCCATGTTCTACAGGAATAATTGAATCATCCATGCCGTGAATTACCAGGGTCGGTGCATTGAGTGTCTTTAATTTTTCATAGCGTGAGCCTGAAATGCTAACAGCAGTTTGATGCTGAAATATCGCCTTAATATTAATGCCCCTTCGTTTTCGAAGATTATAAAGAACTATCTCTGCTATTTCTTTGATGTCTAACTCTTCAGACCCCACAAATGCAATTGTTTTAGCAATGCGTTCTTTAATCAGATTTTTCTCGCCACCAATTAAACGGTACTTCAGTAATGGAATACCCTTCAAAATAGAATTAAGGAAATAACGTGACGATAAGCCGGGAAGATCAGGGTCTCCAACATATCCTGATGTCATCATTAACGTAAGCGACCCAATTCGGTCCGGATAATTAATAGCAATTTCCTGTGCTATCATTCCACCCATAGAAAGACCTACGATGTGGACCTTCTGAATTTTAAGCGTATCTAATACTGCAACAGCATCCCCTGCCATATCTACCAACGAATAAGAGTTCTTTCTGTTCCAATCTTCAACCCAGTCAGACATTCCCGTCCCTCTTTGATCGTAGCGAATTACCTGATATCCTGAATCAACAAATGCACGAACAAATTTAGGAGGCCAATCCAGAGCATTGCCCGCCAGTCCCATAATAAGCAGAACAGTTTCTTTCGACGAACCTTCAGGAGAAATACATTCATACCAGATATTCAAGCCATCTGATGATGCAAAACCAGTCTTGCCACCAATAACTTCAGGTAATTTACTATTTAAGACATTTTCGATTATTTCATTAGTTTCAGGTGGTAGTTTTGGTCCAGATATGTAGATATATATTAAAATAATTACCAATAGAATTAAAAAGATTGTAATAGGTAAAATCATATTATTTCATCTCCTAAAAAAGAGATTAGTAATTTATTGTTATGTTTTATAATATCTGCCTTTTTTAGTCTATTCAAAAAATCCCTTTGGCGTTTCTCCTTCGAGGAAAGGTTCGATGAAAGCGATTAAAAGATCGGTCTGAGTAATGACAGCCGTATGCGATGTTGCCGGCATAACTGCCAAGCGCGAAGCCGATAACGGATTACCCATATCACCCATAATACCACCACCAAGCAACCGAAACATAGCTATCGTATGTTCGAGCGTCGCACCGTCTGCATCACCAGCAATGATCAGTACAGGGGTTTTCAATTTTTTAACATCTTCTTCCAATGCCATCGGCTCCTTCTCGAGAGCTATCAGCTTCTCCACAAGTGCAGGAAACCCATCGGGATTAGGGGCAAGCTTACGATAGTCTAGAGCGAATGGCATATTGAGAAACATTTCTACAGTCATTTGCGGAATGAAGTTCTTGAACTCCGGCTGCCAACCTTCAATATCATAAGCGCCTGAGCAAGATATAAGTTTATTTACCTTCTCCGGATGACGGATGGCAAGTTGTAGTCCAGTTATAGCGCCCATGGAATAACCGAATACATCAGCTTTCTTAAGACCTATCGCGTCCATAAAAGCAGCTACATCATCTGCCAGGTTCGGATAGGTGATGGGGCGGTCAATGTCAGTGGTCCGACCATGGCCCTGGAATTCGAGTGCATAGACCTTGTGGGTCCTACTGAGTTTGGGGATTATTTCTCCCATTGATATTATGTTCATATAAGCACCGTGCAATACGATTAGTGGATCGCCCTTGCCGGAGACTTCATAATACATTTTCATTCCGTTCACGGATGCGTAATTACCTTTGCTTTTTATTAAAATTCCCCCTTATTTTCTCTTTCAATTTAATTTTCTTCCATATCAAAGTCTAAAAGCCACAATACCAATTTTATTGCTTATATTCGCCTATCTTGATAATTTATTAAATCAAGACTGCAGAAATTTCTACAAACTCACTATATCGATTAACCTCTGATTCTACTGCTTCTTGCTCATCTTTGCTGAATTTACGAAAAGGATTTAGCCTGATTTCAACTCTATTTCTCTTCAAAGATTTATTCCAGGTGCCTGCCACTTTACCATCTAAAATAATAACTGCATTTAAAGCATTACCCATTGAAATCATTCTTTCAATATCTCGCGCTTCACTGATATCTCCCCTGTCTTTATAAGCAATTGTGTATTCATCATAAATTGATAATAATAATGCAGATGGCGACTTTGGTGTTTTTACCTTTATATAGTCAAAAAACCAATATGTCTTGCCATCATGAGTTGATTGATTTAATTTTGATTTAATTAAGTTGAGGGCGTCTCTTGCATCTCTAATGGTGAGTCCTGACCACCATGAAAAGTCCTTCAGTTGAGCTGGGCCGTGACTTTTAAAATAGTTGATTATAAGTTTAGTAAGAGCTTGTTCCCAGCTTAACTTTTTTGCTTTTTTCACTCTTTCTTCCAGAAGTGCATAGGTAAACTGTTTTCCACGCCTTGGTCCGCTGCAAATCAATCCATCTAATTCTGCCTGCATGATAATGTGAGCCAGACGTTGAATGTCTGTATTGATACCTATTTCTTCTAATACGGTTTTAAGCTCTTGTCGAGTAAGATATGTATGATCTCGTAACGCTTTGACGATTGCAGCATTACTTTTAGCAAACAACATATCATCAAGTTCAAGTTTTCGATTATAAGACTTAAGAACAGTTTTTACTCGGGGTGCAGTTAACTCAAGCATCCAGCGGATATTCTCTGGGGTGATAAAATGCCATGTAGGGCGCATTACATGAGTGCGCAAGATTTTACCTTCATTGAAAGCGTTTTCAATTTTTTCATCAGTTGAATTTTTAATACGAAGCCCAAGCGCCCATTTAGCAGCGGCAAAGTCCTGTGCCTGAACTGCACCTAAATGTGAAACCGCATCCGATGCAGTTTTAAAGGGAGAATTGACTAAACCGCTGTTATAAAGACGTAATTTTGTAATTTCTGCAGCATTCATCATCTAACCTTTATCATGCTTAGTATCCATGCATATCAAATCTGTCTAAAAAGCATTGAAAAATCCACCAGCAGCCCATCGTCATCCACCACAATGTCAAAAATAAAATCGGCAGCTCTACATCTTGATAACGATAGGTTCGCTCATCTATCTTACTGTAAATTTGCTGAAGTCGCCGTAGGGAAACTGTCAAAATTTTAAATTTTGACGCAGCAAAAATCTACGATTTTTGCCAGACTTATTCTCGTCAAAATAGATCATGTCGACTTTCTGTGGTTCTCCATCAAAGCGCAGTTGTTTGATTGGCAGCGTATTTGTGATGAAATGGAGATATCTACCATCTCTACGCCATCAAACTCTGACAAGAGCTGGCCCTTGCCATCATACCACTGATAGTCCTTATGCACGAGATTAATCTCTCTTTCACCCAATAATGACTTAATAGATACTTCCTTAATTTGCCAATCCATAGTCAATGCCAGATAATACTCTACAGCAAACGGAATATCCTGGTCGGTTTTACCCACCGCCAGTCCATGACCATAGACACCATCATCTACCATGTGCCGATGAATCACCATGCTTGGCCAGGACAATGCCTGCCAGACAATCGTTCGCGTTTTATTCGCTGGCATATTCTATGCCTCATTTAAAGATGTCTGAAAAACTTCGGCAATGTTCCTTTTGATTATCTTGTTCATCTGCTTTCTAAAAATTATTTTCCTCATTTGTTTTCCCACTTCCATTCTTGGTATCCGATTTTGTAATGCTCCTTTACGTTTCCCGGAATTCGCGGAAGAAATCACGTAGATCCTTGGCCAGCAACTCTGGAACTTCCATGGCCGGGAAATGGCCGCCCTGTCTGAATTCACTCCAGTGCGGCAATTGATTCTCTGGATCTTGTAAGGCACGCGCGGTGCTTTTAGCTCCAAAGACAGCCATACCCACAGGGGCAAACGATGGCCGGCTCCAGTCTCGCTGCAAGTGTAGGTTATTGTAGAGAAAGCCGGCAGCCGAAGCGCCACTCATAGTAAACCAGTACAGGCTGATGATAGTGAGCATTTGGTTCAGGTCTACAGTTTCTTCAGGTAGCTTATCGCCGTTATCGGTCCACATTTTGAATTTTTCAACAATCCAGGCGAGCTGGCCAACCGGTGAGTCATTCAACAAGTAACCGATAGTTAACGGGCGAGTTTTTTGGATTGCAAGATAACCCCCGTCTTCGTCGACTTTTTGGGCGATTTCCTGAATTTCCCTCTTCTCAAGTGTTCGGAATTTTGGATTCTTAGCAGGGTTGTTGCCCATAAACTTGATATACCAGACGATGGAAGGCATGTCAGCACTGACATGTACGCCAACCAAGTTTTTGTCAATGTGATTAATCTCACCGGCAATATCCGAGCCAATATCACCACCATGAACACCCCATCGCTCATAACCCAATTCTTTCATTAGTTGGCTGTAAGCTTTGGCAGTTCGGATGGCGTGCCAGTGCTCCTTAACAGGGGAAGACAAACCGAAACCAGGGGTAGTTGGTAGGACAACATGGAATGCATCTTCGGCCTTACCACCATGAGCGACAGGATCTGTTAGAGGGTCGATCATTTTTACAAATTCGATGTTCGAACTCGGCCAACCGTGCAGAAGCATCAGCGGCATGGCATTGGTTTCCTTGGATTTGACATGGAAGAAGTGGATAGGTTGGGCACCGATTTCGGCTACAAATTGGTCGTACTTATTGAGCCAGTCTTCCTGCTTTCGCCAATCAAACTTGTGTTGCCAGTAGTTCGTTAGTTTTTTTAGATAGGCTGGCGGCACACCTCGGTCCCAGCCCAAATCTTTGATTTCATTGGGCCAACGCGTGTTTTCAAGGCGCTCCCTCAGATCATCAAGCTGCACCTGCGCTATATTGATTTTGTAGGGTTTTATTATCATAGAACTCTCCATTGTCAAAGCTTCCTAGACAACCTTCCTGTTTTATCCATTTTATCCAATTCCTTATTTTTCCGCAAGCTTTTTTAATTTATTTAGAGCTTTAGGCCAGATTTTCTCGGACATCTCTATCATTTCCTGGTTTACAACATCTGAAGACAGATCCACCAGAAGTTCAGTTTTACCATCCACATCCTTAAATGTGTAATTTTCAAGTGATCCGGCCCACTCTTTAGCTTCCTGGCTTGATGTATCCTCTTCGCCGTTATATACAATACCCACATGTTTAATGGAGACATATTCGTATTTACGGTTCTCCTTTATTCGGCTTACCATTCCAGACATTTGTCCTGACTCATCAGGTGCGAGGAACAGTATCTTACTTCCCTCGCTCCAGTCACCGTCGTAGGTTGAACCAGGCATGAAAACGTCTGTCCATTTTTCATAGGTATCCTTATCAAGCATGGTCTTCCAGACATTTTCTTTAGGTGCATTTATAACGATTGAAAATTGCATTTTTTCCATAAATTTTTCCTCCTTTTTATTTTTCCACCAATTCTTTGAGCTTTTGCAGGGCCTTACGCCACATATCCTGGTACATTTCCTTATAATCATCTGGTACATCCATAACTGGAGTTAAATCCACCAGCACTTCAGTCTTGCCATCTATCTCTTTAAAGGTGTAGTTTTCAAGCGCACCAGCGTATACCGTCGCCTGTTTGCTTGTAGTATCTTCTTTCCCATCTTGCACCATACCAATATTTTCCATGGAGACGAATTCGTACGGCCGATTTTCTTTTATCCGAAACACCGACCCGGAAATTTTACCCGACTCATCAGGTGCAAGGAAAAGTATCTTACTTCCCTCACTCCAATCACCCTCGAATATGAACCTGGCATAAACACATCGGTCCACAGGGGGTAGGTGTCCTTACCAAGCAGTACTTCCCATACTTTTTGTTTAGGCGCATCTACAACTATTGAAAAATGTAGTTTTTCCATAAAATCACACCATTCCATTGAAATATCCTTAAATTGACTATATTCCCTCATAAGCCTGCTTTAACTTCTCTACATCCAGTTTATTCATCTGCATCATGGCCTGCATTACTCTCTGGGATTTTTCCTCATCCGGATCGCTTAGATACTCTCCTAAAATGGTGGGCACGATCTGCCAGGCCAGGCCAAATTTATCCTTAACCCAGCCCGGTCCCAGTTCCATTCCTCCATCTGAGAGCTTCTCCCACAACTCATCCACCTCTTCCTGGGTATCGCAGTTTACAAACAACGATATGGCTTCTGTAAACTTGAACTGTGGATTACCATTTAATGCGTGAAATTCCTGTCCTTCGAGCTGGAAGGTCACCCACATAACCGATCCTGCGGGATCGGGTCCGGCTTCTCCGTATCGCACGGTATTCAGTATTTTCGAATTTTTAAAGATGGAGGTATAGAGATTAGCTGCCTCAAGAGCTTTACCATCTTCAAACCATAAGAATGGTACGATCTTTTGCATTTAAATTCGCTCCTTATTATTTCTCCGCCAGTTCTTTTAGCTTTTGCAGCGCTTTCGGCCACATATCCTGGAACATCTCCGTGAACTCCTCGTTTATATCCACATCCACCAGTACCTCAGTTTTCCCGTCTGTCTCTTTGAAAGTGTAATTTTCAAGCGCTCCAGCCCACTCTTTGGCTTCCTGGCTTGAAGTATCTTCTTTTCCATCCTGTACCATACCAATGCTTTCCATTGAAATATACTCATATGGTCGGTTTTCTTTAATCCTGCTCACCATTCCAGACATTTTCCCAGCCTCATCAGGAGCAAGGAAAAGTATTTTGCTCCCTTCACTCCAGTCACCATCGTAGGTTGAACCAGGACCGAATATTTCCGTCCATTTTTCATAGGTATCCTTATCAAGCATTGTTTTCCAAACCTTTTCTTTCGGTGCATTTATAACAGTTGAAAAATGCATCTTCTCCATATTTCTTCCTCCTTTGTTTAAATATTTACAATAAAAATTATCTTTACTCTAAAAAAGGAATAGAGTTCAAAATTAGGGTTCATTAAGTCTTTTAAGGATTCTGTTAACTGTTTTCCATGTTCGGGTCGTTATTTCCTTGCCGAATTCTTTTTCCAGCCAGCGCATTAAATCAGGTGTTTTTGTACGGGTCAGATCAACTACACTGCAGATTACACGGTCATATACTCCTAAAACGATGTAGCCATTATTTTCTGCATAATAAGGAAATTCAATCTCTGTATTCGGTTTATCTTTTAAAAAAGTGACATTTAATTTAGATTCTGGGGTGTCCTTTAATCCTTTAAACGGCTTCTTACTTACTAACGCCTCTAATTCCTCTTTGCTGCAAATAATGGTGGTACTTGTAAAACCAAGCTGCTCAGGCAGTGTTTTTTCAATAATGGCTTCAAGTTCATTTACATTACTGGATTGGCTTTCAAACAACACATTGCCGCTGGAGATTACTGTCTGGACATTCTGAAAACCAATATCTTCAAAAACACCGCGCAACTTCTCGTTACGCATATTCGGGTTCGAAGGGCCAATTCCGCGAAGTAACGCTGCATATTTAGTCATTTGAATCTTAACATGACTTTAATTTTTATTTCTTCAGTTTCTCCAGCACTTCATCAAGACGTTCATAGGATTCATTTACCCCTTCATCCATCCCTGATTGCATCATGCCATCCCGATCCTCCACAGACTGGAAGACGGATTGCTCGACTAACCTGGTTCGGTTGCCGGATAGTTCTTCGAGTTTCAAAGTATCCAGAAGTACATGGCCAGGTTCTGGAAGACCTTCAAACTCAAAGGTGCTGATGATTCTCTTGGGGCTAACCTCATGATTCACCCCATGAAATGCAAACTCGTTGCCCTCTTGATCTTTTTGTATGAACCTCCAGGAACCACCATTTCTTGGTTCAAATGTTTCAATAATCGTGGTAAGTCCTCTTGGCCCGATCCATTGTACGTAAAGCTCTGGATCCGTAAACGCTTTAAATACAATCTCTCGTGGCGCTTCAAATTCCCGTGTGATTAATATCTCTTGTTTTCCGGGTTCTGCCATAATATTTGTGTCATTTTTTGCCATATTCTTCACCTTTCTGTCTTTAACAACACTCCAGCATCTGTATAAACCTCAAGGCTCTGCCTTGGTTGCCTGATTATACTGGATAGTTTAACTACGTTATTGATATGTAGTTTTAAAATAATAAATGTTTCATTATTTGTAATAAAAATTTGGCGCTATTTGAGATAAGTCTATATTAATTCAGTAAAAAAGGAATAAAGAGAAATTTAATCCCTAAAAAATATTTTTTGATTTAACTTCCAAATATTGCAGTCCATATCTGCTGGAAAAAGGACATTATACCATCTATAATTGAATTTAATATTCCCTGATCCTGTGTTGCTGTCATATTTGTATTTGATGTTGTATTATTAGTTTCAAATGTATCTTCTTTTGATATATTCTTATCCAAAATGGCTTTTAAGATCCTACCAGTTTCAGCATCCACATATATTCTTCCCACATTTTTTCCATTCTGATTTTCGACCTGCACGACCCATGTAGTGTTGTATCCTTCAACCCATTGATATCTACCAGGACCTCCAAAATCAGGACTATCTGCTTTAGCTTCACTAACCGGTATCCATTTTACACCACCTGTTTTAGTGTCTTTAACTTTAGATTTCCAGGCATCCCAGCCTGGAGTTAACGCAGTATATGGCAAATCTTGAGATTTCAGGTAAAATTGAGCAATTTTTTGGGCCTGATTTGCACCTATTGTTGGCCCTGAATCAGCATGTACAATATTAAAAAAACTAAAAACAATTATTAAAAATAATAAAATTTGAAATAACTTTTTAAGCCCCATTTTTAACACCAATATCTTATATAATTCCTCTATTAATAAATTTTGATTAAATTTCATGGGTTGTTTATAACCTGAGCATCTACCCCAACATGCCAGATCCCAGGACTTTTTGATTTTACCTTCCTTTTGTTTAGTATTTTAACTTTTCTCGGGCTGGCTGCACTTTCAATCCTTTTAATAACCTCATTAAAATCTGAAGCAAACTCATAATAGTGAATGATTCCTCCATCCTTAATATAATCAAATGCATAATTTAAAAAAAGGTATGCAGCCCCTGGAAGGTTCATAATTATTCGATCTGCTTTAATTTCCCTCTCTTTTAAAACTTTCCTTACATCCCCTAAAATCGGAATTACTTTGTCTTGAACTTTATTAAGCTCAATATTTCTCTTAATATACTTATAAGCTTCAGGATTTATATCAATTGCATATATCTTTACATTATGCTCCCTTGCAATAAGTATGGGAAAAGGCCCAGCTCCTGTAAACATATCCACTATGATTTCACCATTTTTTACATTATCAGCCACTCTTTTCCTTTCAGTGGCCAATCGAGGACTGAAATAAACTTTTTCAACATCAAGCATTATCCTGGACCCAAATTCTTGATGTATAGTTTCGGATATGTCTTCTCCAGCTATGTGTTCAAGTTCCCTGGTTCTTATTATTCCTTTAATTTCGCTCTTTTTTCTAAAAACAGCTCTTCTTCCGGTGAATTTAAGTGCAGCCTTACCAATTAAAGTTTTAAATTCTTCCAGACCTTCAGGAATTTCCAGAATAACAATATCTCCAACAATATCAAAGGATCCCCTTATTTCATCTATTTTACGGGCATCCATTTTGCCTTTAAGATAATCTTTAAGACTTTTAGGCTTTCTTTTTTGTATTTCAAATGTTGTATCAACTATCTCTACATTACCCTGTCCTAATTCCGTTAAAAGTTCTTTTTTAGGTTCATCAGATAGTGGAATTACCACATACCCATTTTCTCGCTTTATTTTAGCATCAAGATTAATATAAGAGAGTTTCAGCAGCATTTTACGTGCATCGTTAGCCATGTTTTTTTTAATTTTAAGACCAATCATAGTAACCTCAAAAAGATCCAACTATTATAGCTAAATATTATCAAAATTAAATATAACATTGTTGATAATTAAGATTTAAAAATCATCAAAACCCTCGAGATTCAAAATACAGGTGAAAAAATGTTTTATTTTATTGGTATGGGACTTTACGATGAAAAAGATATTTCTTTAAAGGGTATTGAAGCTCTAAAAAATGTTGACCACGTTTATGCCGAATTTTATACAGCTAAACTCTTTGGAACAACATTATCTGCGATTGAATATATAATAAGCAAAGAAATCAGGGTTTTAACCAGAGAGGAAGTAGAAGAATTTAATATACCCCTTAATGCAGCAATGGAAAAAGATGTGGCGTTTTTAGTTGCAGGAGACCCTCTAATTGCAACAACACATACTGATATGATGATTGAAGCCAAAAAATTGAATATTCAAACTACAGTTATTCATTCATCCTCCATTATATCTGCTGCTCCAGGTTTATCTGGTCTTCAGGCCTATAAATTTGGAAAAGTCACCACTGTACCATTTCCAGATGAAAATTATTTTCCACATTCTCCCTATTTAACCATAAAAGCAAATAAAGAATTAAATGCCCATACACTCGTTCTTTTAGATATCCGAGCCGATGAAAACAAATTCATGACTGCAAATGAAGGATTGGAATATCTTTTAAAGGTTGAAATAGAAAGAAAAGAAAATATTGTGACTGAAGATTCTTTAGCTGTTGTGGTTGCCCGTGCAGGTTCAGATAGACCTGTTGTGCGTGCAGATAAGATTAAATCACTCATTAGTGAGGATTTTGGAGGGCCGCTCCACTCCCTGGTCATTCCTGGAAATCTTCATTTCATGGAAGCTGAATATCTGGTTAGAGTATGTGGAGCTCCTCATGAGTTTATGGAAGAATAAAAATTGGGGGAAATATGCAAAATAACCATTCTGATGTGATAAAATATCCTAAACCCTTCCTAAAATGGGCTGGAGGGAAAAAACAGTTACTGAATGAATTCGGAAAAATATTATCTCCAGTAATTAAGGATAAAAACACTATAAAAAGGTATGTTGAGCCCTTTGTTGGTGGTGGAGCTTTATTTTTTTATTTAAAGAGAAAATATGATATTGAAGAGTCTTTTATATCTGATATTAATAAAGAGCTTATACTGGCCTATAAAACCATAAAAATAGATCATAAGTCAATTATAGATAAATTAGAGGAAATACAAAATAAACACCTTCAAAAATCAGAAGATAAAAGAAAAGAACATTATTATCAGGTTAGAAACGAATATAACCTGCAGATAGAGAATTTTGATTATATTAAATTCAATGAAAAATGGATCCAGAGAACTTCTTATCTTATATTTTTAAATAAAACTTGTTTTAATGGACTTTTTCGCCAAAATCAGAAAGGAGAATTTAACGTGCCCTTTGGACGATATAAAAATCCTAAAATTTATGATGAAAAGAATATTATTGCCGTAAATCACACCCTTAAAAATACAGGGATTTATTGTGGAGATTTTACACAATCAGGTCGGTTTATAAATAAAAAAAGTATTTTATACCTTGATCCACCCTACCGACCTTTAAATAAAACCTCTAATTTTACCACATATTCAAAAAAGGGTTTTGGGGATGAAGATCAAAAAAGATTAGCTCTTTTTTTTGATAAAATGACCAGGAAAGGTGCTTATATAATACTCAGCAATTCTGACCCTAAAAATAATTTACCAGATGATAATTTCTTTGATGAACTTTATAATAGCTATAATATCTCCAGAATTCCTGCTAAGAGGTTTATAAATTGCGATGCCTCAAAAAGGGGAGAGTTAAATGAATTGATTATAACAAATTTTTAAATACATTCATTTTTTCATTTCACTATGTTCTTTTTCAACCCTTTCTGTATAGTCTACTTTTTCAATGTTCTGCAGAGGTATTATTACTTTTTTAGTGCCATCCTCCTTGGGTGCGTATATTATTTCAATTAATCCTTTCTCTTCGTCTATTTCGATTCTTTCGACTCCAAATTCTCCTCTTTTAAAATTGTGGACATTTTCATTAATTAGACTGACTTCAAGTTTTTCTATCATGCTACCACACCCTTTATATATGTTGATTATTATTCAAATAATTTTTTGAATAATTTAAAAATAGATATTAACAATAAAATTTTGTAGAATCTATTTTATAAAGTTAAATACATTTTAAAGTCAAAATGAATAAATGAAAAGGTATTTTTACATAAATAATGCAATTTAAAAGTTTTTCAATTATTAAATTATAAATCATCCAATTAATTTATTTATTTTCATGCAAATATATTCAATCAAATCATTCAATTTATTTAAATTAGAGGTTATAAAGATGGCAGATAAATCCAAGCATTTCCATCACGGAAGATCAAGTAGAGATATTTTAGATGCAGAATTTGTTTTAGAATCTATAGGGCTTAAAAAAGGAGATAACTTTTTAGATGCAGGGTCTGGTGACGGATACATGTCAATTGCTGCCTCTAAAATCGTTGGAGATAGGGGAAAGGTCTTTGCAGTTGACATATGGGAAGAATCAATGAATATTCTTAAAAAGGAGATTCAAGAAAAGAAAATTAACAATATTATGGCAATTATTGCCGATATAAGCGACAAAATCCCTGTAGAAAATGAATCTATAGATTTATGTTATATGGGTAATGTATTACATGGATTTGTACAAAATGAGGATTATAATGAAGTAATGAAAGAAATTGGTCGAATATTAAAAAAAGAAGGAATTTTTGCGGTTATAGAATTTATAAAAAGAGAAAATACTCCCGGCCCACCAATTCATGTTAGAATAACACCAGAAGTAGTTGAAAAAATTGTTTCAAATCATGGATTTGAGGTTAAAAAGGTAATTGAAGCAGGTAAATATCACTATGGCGTTATATCCTTTAAAAAAAATAAGACTGTTTAATTTTATAGTTAAGCGAAAAAGATTTTAGACTAATAATTCAATGAAAGCCTGTAAAAAAAAACATCGTTTAAGCGCATCATAAATTCAAAGAATTTTGAAAGCTCCAGGAATTGGATCTAATCCACTTTATCTGGTATAATCTGATAATCATAACTTTAATTATCTATGCACATGACTATATTATAAATTACTGTCTTAAAATGTAATATAGTATGGTTAAAGATAATTGGAGTAAAATTCAGATTATTAACTTTAATATTTAAAGATAGAATGATCTGATGTAATTTATTTTTATTAGGGTGGTTAAATGAAAAGTAAAAGTATGGAAAGACATAAAAAAGAAGCACCTAAATCTGTCATAGGGGCGGTTGTTACGCTAAGTGATTCAAAATATAAGGATTTTCTTAATTTTAAAAACAATGATCCTTCTGGAAGTATTATAAAGGAAGCATTAAGAGAAAGTAATGAAGTGGTATTTTATTCTGTGATACCTGATGATGCAAAACTTCTTCTTTCTATGATTGATTATATAATTGAGAGTTTTAATGTGGATATAGTTATAACAACGGGTGGAACAGGAATTGGGCCAAGAGACATAACTATAGAAACTTTAAAAGGCGTGTTTGATAAAGAATTAATCGGATTTGGAGAAATATTTAGATATGAATCTTATCTAGAACTTGGCACAGGTGCAATTTTAAGCAGAGCATCTGCAGGGGTCTACAAACAAAAATTAATAATTTCCCTTCCTGGATCTCCAAACGCGGTAAATCTCGGTTTAAAGATCATTTTACCTGAATTGGGACACATTGTGAAACATTTAAAAGAATGAAAACTTGCAATATCATACTTAAATGATTTTTAATTATTTTTTAGCCATTAAATCGTAATATTAATCATATTTTAAAATTAAATAATATAAATATCAGGAATAAGACCTTTTTACACTTAAATGTATTATCTTATGAAAAATTAGCATTAAATAAATTTATATATTAAGATGGGTTATAATATATCATGTTAAAGGTGGTGAGTTTTTGAAAAAAGTATTAATTTTTTTTCTTATAGCAGTAGCAATTGCTATGATATTACCATCTTTTGCCGATCAAGTATCAAAGACATTGAAAGATAAAGATAGCTCTGATGCAAGTACTGGTTTTAACCCTAGAAATTTCCATGATTTTAATAATACATTTAATGCTACTTCAAATGAAAAAAGTACAGTTTATGCGAGTAATGGACTAACATCTGCTCAGATCCAGAAGTTAAAAGATACTCAAAATAAATTAGTAGCGTTAATTGATAAAATAAGAGGCTTAAAAACGAAATATGCCAATATAAAATCTAAAGGCATCTTAAATGCTTTAGATCAATTTGAAAAACAGGCTAATCAATTAAATAACGAAATAAGTGCTTTTATACAAAATCCAACTGTAAGTGATGGTAGTGTAGAAGGAAAAATCAATAGTTTCGTAAAAAGAGAAGCAGCTCTTGAACATAAGGTAATGATCAAAGAAGAATTACTCATAAAAATGAGTACAAAACAAGTTAAAAACAACAGTCAAGTTGAGAACAGTAGCAATGATAAAAATGTAATTAATCAAAAAATGACAAAAAATAACAAAAAAAATAAAGAGAATAAAAAGAATAAAAAAACTAATAAATAATAGTTCTTTTATGTTTTAAAGTCATTTATTGATAATACAGCATCTAATTCTATCCCTTCATTATTTAAATTTTCTATAGCTCCTTCAGCCCTATCAACAACTACAACAGCTCTTTTAACATTTCCCCCATTTTTTTCGAGGGCTTTAATAGCCTTGATCAGTGAATTTCCCGTGGTAGTTACATCTTCCACAACCAGTACTGAATCTCCTTCTAAAAGATTGCCCTCTATAAGTTCTGAGGTTCCATAACCTTTTTTAGATTTCCTGATCATGAGCATTGGAAGTAAAGATTCAAGAGAAATTGCAGTTACTATTGGAATTGCCCCTAAGGCTGGACCTGCAACTTTATCAATTTCATTTCTATTAATTTGACTTGAAATGATTTTAGCTATGGATTTAAGTATCTGGGGGTCTGTAACGGCCATTTTCATATTTACGTAGTAGTCACTTTTTTTACCTGATGAAAGGGTAAATTCACCGAATTCAACCACTTTTTTTTCATTCAAAAGCCTGATAAGTTCTTTTTTTCCAGATTCCATTTAGATCACTTAATTGTTGAATTCTATGTAGTTAAAGTATTTATTTCATTATTTTTCCAGGATATTTTGCGCACGGTTTACATAGACGTTTTGTGGCGTCGTAGCAATCTATACAGACATTATTTCCACATAAAGAACAGGTATAAATTTTACCTGGTTTTCTGCAGATATTGCAGAGACCTTCAACCTCAAAAAATTTTTTATTTTTGGGGTTCAGAAAATACTTAGTATTTTCTTCAATTTCCAAATCTACACCTCGAAAAATAAAATATATATAAAATAGTTAAATTCCTAATTCCTGTGTTTCTACTCCAGGTTCATCTATGTTCTCTTTTAGAAGTATTTTGTCTCCAATTTGTTTTACCATGTCGTATGGTATTACATTTTCCTCTTTAGAGATACCTATGCTCTCTGAAATCCCGCCTTTTCCAATTACAATTGCTTCTATTTTTCTTGTGCCTGGATTTACTTCCACATCTTTTACCTTTCCAATAATAGTTGCAGAACTGTCCAATACTTCTTTTCCAATTATATGATCAGCTACTCTCATGTTTATCACACTACACAATTTAAATTGCATGAATTTGGCTATTCATTATTATCTATTAAGTTGTACATTGTACTTATAGTTTATATTGGGTTTTAAAAAGAATAATTCATGAAAATGATTTTATTATAAGTTTTTTGCGTAAAGTTTTAAGATTATAACTTTGAATTGATTATACTCTGTGTTAATATGTTCTGTAATATTATCATTCCCCCTCTTAAACCGAAAATTTTATATATTTAAAATAAAACATATAACATAAAGCATAAAAAATATTTGGGGGGGCAGAGTTTTGGATGGGCGCGATAACAGTTTGTATTCCAGATGAATTGGAAATAGCATTCAGAAGAATCACAAGACATAAATATGGAGATAAGCAGGGAAGATTATCACGCGGGGCAACTGAGGCTCTCTTTGACTGGTGCAGGAAAGAAGGATTTGAATACAGTGGGCAGGAGGAAGAAGTTCGCTGTGAATGATAATTAATTAAATTTGAGGTGATTGTATGCTTGATTTAGGAATTCAAAAGGGAAGTACAGGTTTTGTAGACGAAGACTATACAACTATTTACCTTTCTGATTTAGAAGTAGGTGATGAAATTACCGGAGAAGTTTATATATCCGAATTAAAAACCAAAGAATTTAAAGGAAACGAATTTCAGCATTTTTACTTAATAATCAAAGACCATAAAAACAAGCAAAAATGGGTTTGCAGCATAAATACTTCAGTATACACCAATAACGATGTTGTATCAATTTATGGCGCAAAAGGTGGCAGGGTTTACCTACTTATTGATAGTTTAAACCATGCATTAAACGATACAGAGCTTAATCAGCTTGAAAGTTATTCTGTTGTTTTCGAAACATTCAAAGATACCGTAAATGGGAGAGTTGAAGAAGTAACTGTAAAAGCAGTTGAACCAAGCAATCCAAATGCTAAAACTCCAAACCTCCAAATAACTAAGGCTAATGCCTCTAAAGATGCATAGCATCGTTGGGGCATCATTAGCAAAGCTATATGATAGCCTTAAAATTAGAAGATAGCAATAATTCATCTTATTGTTATTTTATTTTAAGATCTTCAACTTTTTTTAAATTACACCAATTTTCAAGAATAACCATGAAAAATCCATTTTTAAAAGTAAAATATGCACAATTCCAGACATTATAAACTGTATTACGCCCTCCATTAACAAAAAGCGGAATTGTTTATCTGAATGCTTGGAGTAATGGTGATGTATAAAACAAAACTCATAACAAATCATGGAGAGAATTAGAGAGAAATTAAACTTAAAACCAGGCAAAAACACAGATCAGGGAGTAGGATCAGCTATCAATATGGAAAGCGTATCAATTAACATATCCAGGAGTAAGTTAAGAAGATGATGGAAATCATACCTTAAATTTCAGGGATGGATATTAAGTTTGACGCAGTAAGTTAAGAAGATGATGGAAATCATACTTCAGAAAAAATCAAGAATAAGTTCTGAATATGAATCAAAAAGGTAATCGAAAAAAAGACATTATTGAATGCATAAATAAATCACAAATCTTTAATTTTTCATTTTTATTAATCAGCCGTCAAAAAGTAGAGGTTTTTTTTTGCATGCAAAATTCGTAGAATTTATTGGTCCCGATATTCATTTTGTAAACATTAAAAATCTGTGATTGGTAGTGTAAAATAGAAGGTAGATCCAGATCCAAGTTCAGATTCAACCCAAACACGTCCCCCATGCCTTTCAACAGTCTTTTTCACGATTGATAATCCGATTCCAGTTCCAGAATAGTCATTTAAGGTATGAAGGCGCTGAAATATGATGAAAATGCGATCATAATACTGGGTTTCGATTCCTATACCATTATCTGAAATAGAAAATATATATTCATTTTTTTCTCTATCTTTTTCAGCCGAGATATGAATCTTTGGAGGTTCATCTTCTTTTCTATACTTGATGGCATTTGAAATCAAATTTTGAAAGACTCTTGTAAGCTGACTTTCATCTGCCATTACTTCAGGAAGCCTGCCAAAAGTTATTTGAGCTTTATTTTCTGTGATTATCATTTTAAGACTGCTTAACACGTTATTAAGAATAATTCCACTGTTAACCTTTTTAAATTCTTTGCCTTTTGTTGTGACCCTTGAAAATTC
>DAVZ01000020.1 GCA_002505765.1 Methanobacterium sp. UBA176
TTAACAGAAAGGTAAATTTTCCTAAACTCCATTATTTCATTAGATTTACATTTTAAAAAATTATTAAGTAGATTTATTAATACAAAAAACCCTCTAAAAAGCTGTCAAAATTATCATAATTTTGACACACGCAAAAACCAATGTTTTTTGCGGGTGCGAACTCCGTTTACAAACATGGGAAAATTTTAATTTTTCCGGTTTGAGGCTTAGAAATTCCCGATTATAGATACGAAAAACTTCTTTTTCGTAAGCTAGCTCCGCAAACATCAAAAATCATAGATTTTTCGATATCTTCAACATTTTGCTTGCCTATTTATCGTTTATACAATCCTTGTGTTAAGTACATAGGCTAAAATAACCCCAATAGCTCCAAATAGAACTCCAAAAAGCCATACAATTAAAACAACATTTTTTTCAGACATAGGCCTTCTTAAAACAAGTCTTATAAGAGAATTAAATCCACCTTCAGGTGCAATTAGTTTTCCATCCTCCCCTATTTGGGTAGGTGCATGATTCTGCCTTTCCACAACTCCAGCACTATAAAATTTTAAAATACTGTCGATTATGTTGGGAATAAGCACAATGAAGGCTATTACCCTTACTCGGCCAATAAATGCCACAAGCACTATACATGCTCCAATTATCAAAGTCCCAACGTCGCCTGGAAATACTCGTGATGGGTGTCTGTTGTAAATTAGAAAAGCAATTAGAGCTCCAAGCATTGCCATGGTTATAATAGCCACATCGCCTTTACCCATTATAATACAGGAAGCAGTTAAAGAGATCATGGCTATTGCTCCAAGACCAGATTCAATTCCATTAAGTCCTGCAAGCATATTTGTCAAATTAGCGGCAATAGAAACTGCTACAGGCATTGAAAGCATGTAAATAATCCCTACATTAGGGGGGGCTATCCATATTACAGGCAAACCTGCAAGCCAGAGCAGGATCAATTTTTCCTTGGAAGAAAGCATTACCAGGTCGTCCACCATCCCAACAATACCCACAAGAAGAATCACAATGAGTGTTACCAGTAACTGAAACTGTAAAGCTGGGTAAATGATTATTCCAATAAAAATTCCGATTATAAAGCCAAATAAAATTCCAATACCGCCCATTTCAGCAACTATGGGCTTTTTTTCCTTGTGAATATCCTTACCCACAATATCCGCATCATGCAGTTTATTTATCAGTTTGGGCATGGTGAAATAAGTAGTTAAAAATGCTAATAATCCACAGATGCCTGAAATCAGTAGTAATGCTTGATATTCTCCAAGATACATGTTTATATCCATTCAATCACCGTAAAAACAACGAAAATATTGATTATAATTATTAGGTTCTCTACCTTTTTAAAAGACAGTAAACAGTTCGAAGAGGAATTTTAAGCTTTTTAGATATATCTTTTGCGGAAAGCCCATTTTTATATAATTTTTTTACTTTATCCTCTGTTTCCTTAGGATATTTTGGTTTCCTTCCCCTTTTCAACTTGGTGTCTTTAAGATAATAAATCGTCTTTAAAGGCATCTGAAGTTTTTCTGCTATTTCTTTAGGACTCTTACCTTCATTTAACATTTTTTGTATGATCCTTGCTTCTGTTTCACCGTATTTTTTAGGTCTGCCCCTTTTAAGTACTGGTTCCACCTCTATTCCAAGCTCTGAAAGGGCATCCAGGTATTTTTTTGAAGTCCTCAGATACAGGCTGCTTGGGCATTTAATTTTTTTTAGATCTGGATACTTTTCTAAAATTTCCATAATTACCTGTAAGGACAGTGGTTTATTTACATAAATTTCTTCATCCAAAATACCACCATGTTTCTATTTTCCCCATCATACAAGTTAAAACTTACTAATTATTTATTTTATAGCAGGCCATGGAATTATAAAATCACTTTTTTATCATTTCTAAAAACTTTCTGGCCTTTACAGATGATGGCTTACCAAAGGTTTCTATTTTTTCCTTTTCATTCTGGACTAATTTTGTAGGGAGTGAGAAAAGATCAGTTACCCTATCAACAGGCAAATTACCAAAGTCATTTAAAATAACTGCCCCTACTGCTGGTGGATTTAGCTTAACATGTAGGCCCTTTATTTTATTTTCTATTTCAAACTTCTTGGCTATTACATCCTTCAAATTGTAGATGTATTCAATTTTTTCATCTGTAAATTCCTTTAAAAATAAAGTGGTTTGCTCGTCAAAATCTTTAAATGCCTTTAATTGATTTGAATCAAGGTTAGGTCGTAGATTTGGAAAGGGTCCTGAATATTTTTTTCTTCTATCATAGGAGGTGGTTAGATAATATTTTGCAATGTCCCAGAGGATCAGTATCCTGGGCATTTCAATGAAGAGTTTTTTCTGGATTTCATTTCTTAATTTAATATTGTCTTCAAGCTCTTTATCTATATTACCGCCACTGTCAATCAGATTATTTTCCCTTAACAATTCATTGAGTTCTTCTTTTTCTATTTCTTCCTTATCTTCCACATCGTCTGTAATTGAATCTGCGGATTCTTTTGCAGTTTTTAATGCATCATCGTAGATTTTAAGCTTTTCTTTATTTTTTAAGACCCTGCCTAAAACATCATCAATAATTCTTTCTGCAATTTCTGCAGCAGATTTCACGTAAGCAATCGAAAGGGCAGTTTGAACGTGCCTGTCATTAATTATGGCCGGTTTTTTGCGGTGAAACTGAAGAAATTCAATACGAGCATCTGAACCGTATTCCTTTCTTACTTCCCTTTCATAGTTCAGATCATCTTCTGCATCCAATGTAACCCTTTTTCTGATCCATCTACCATCTTCAAAAACCTTTACAACAAGGGATAATGTTTTCACAATCCCTCTCTTTTCATGTTTAAGAATTCTGACAATGTTTCTGAATGCTTCCCTTCCCAAAGGGTGTAAATCAGACATTCTAAGCATGTATTCACCTGATAATGGCAAATATCTAATTATATTTAGTCTGTAAACTCCCTGCTCATTTTTTTGTAATATCAGGTCTCTGGCCCCACAACTGCATTTTCTACTTTCAACAAACTCTATTTCGTGCCTTTTAAAGATTTTTTTACATACATTACATTTAATGGTTGCAAACTCTTCAAGATGCCCAATTGCGATTTTATGAGAGGATATAGATGATTTAACCCTATCAAGAATGTTTTTTTTAGCTGCAGCTTTCATTCTAAAAAACTGGGTCTGTCTGGAGACATCATGAATCTCATCAGCTTTTAATTCAGTGCTGATTGAACGTGAAGGCCTGATAAGAGAACTGTAAGGGGCTTTATAACCTTTTATTTCCATAGTGTCCCTTAACTCGTATAATTCATTTAAATTATCCTTTAGATAATGATAGATTACAATAAAGCTTTCAAAATCTTTAATATTTTCCACTTCAATTCTCTGTCTCTTTATTGCTTCAAGAAATCTTTCAGCCCGAGCAATTAAAACTGATTCATTCATCTTTTCAAGCCAATTAATATTTATTTAATCTTCTCCCCAATTTCAGCATTATGGGCAGATAAAACGCTTAAATTGTCAGATGTTGCCAGAATCATCCCTTCAGATTTTATTCCAAAGAGTTTAGCCGGTTTTAAATTTACAAGTACAACGACTTTTTGCCCTTTTATTCTTTCTGGAGAATATTTTTTAGCGAGTCCTGCAACGATCTGTAGTTTCTTCTCTTTAACGTTAACTCTTAATTTTAACAGGTTATCTGAGCCTTCAACGCGTTCTGCATCTATTACTTCTCCAATTCTTAGATCGATCTTTGCAAAATCTTCTATACTTATAATGTTCTTCATTTCATCATCATCCTTTAAATTATTATAGAGTTCTTCTTTTTCTTTTTTAATTATCAAATCATCTATTTTAGAAAATAATGGTTTAGCCTTATTAATTTTATGGCCTGCAGGAAGAAAATCAGCGGCATTTTCCCATTTTAACCCTTCAAAGTTCTGAATATCCATAATTTCCATTATCTCTGGAGCTTTAACAGGAATATACGGAGTCAAAATAACTGAAAGCGTCTTAGCAAGCTGATTACATAGGTACAAGCAGTTTGCAGCATCTTCTGGCTTTTCATTTACAGTTTTCCACGGTTCTTTATCGTTGAAATATTTATTTGCAAATTTTGCAAGTCTTATTATTTCAATTAGACCTTCCCTGAACTTAAAATCCTCAATATATCCAGAAACTAAGTCTGGAATCTCTATTATTCTTTCTTTAAACTCTCTATCGAATTCATCTAATGCAGAGGGTTCAGGAATTTCTCCGTTGTAGAATCTTCCTGTAAATGAAAAGGTTCGGTGCAAAAAATTTCCAAGAACGTCTGCAAGCTCATCATTAACCCTGCGCTGGAAATCATCCCATGAAAAATCAGTATCACGGGTTAGAGGTGCATTTACAACAAGATAATACCTTAAAATGTCAGAATCAAATTTTTCAAGGAATTCAGAAGCCCATATAACCCAATTTTTACTTGTTGACATCTTTTTACCTTCAAGAGATAAATATTCCCCAGCTACAATGTTTGCTGGAAGTTTACAGCCGTATCCCATAAGCAAAGCCGGCCAGAATATCGTATGATGGTATATAATATCTTTACCTATAAAATGAATGGCTTTATCATTCCAGTAGTCTTCCCATGGTTTATTTTCCTTTTTACTCCACTGTGCTGCAGAAGAAATATATCCAAGGAATGCTTCTCCCCATACATAGATTATTTTACCCACAGCATCTTCAAGTGGAACAGGAATTCCCCATTCCATGTCCCTTGTAAGTATCCAATCTTTTAAGCCTTCTTTTATCCATTGTAGCGCATAATTTTTGACGTTTAGAGGTAAATCATGATTATTTTCAATCCATTCTTTTAATTCACTTCCAAAATGACTTAATTTAAAGAAATATTGTTTTGATTCTTTTATTTCAGGTGTGGAACTGCATATTAGACACGCTGGCTCTTCAAGCTGAATAGGGTCCAGATGCCTTCCGCAGCTTTCACAATGGTCTCCCCTCGCACCTTCACCTTTACAATGAGGGCATATCCCTTCAACATATCTGTCAGGGAGGAATCTTTTACATTCATCACAATAAGGTTGTTTAATGACTTTTTCATAAATAAAACCCTTCTCAAATAGCGTTAAAAAGAAATTCTGTGAAATTTCGTAATGTATAGGGTCAGTTGTCCTTGAAAAGTAATCAAAGGAGATGTCACAGGAATCAAGATCATTTTTAATCATCTTATGGAATTTATCGGCTATCTCCTTGGGAGATTTTCCAATTTCTTCAGCTCTTACTGCAATTGGAGTTCCATGCTCATCTGTAGCGCAAACAAAAAGCACATCTCTCATCTTCATTCGATTATAACGTGCATAAATGTCTGCAGGTATATATGTTGATCTTAAATGCCCTAAATGACAGGGACCGTTTGCATAGGGCAGTGCACAGGTAATAAATACTTTACTCAAATTAGATTCCTCCTCATTAAAAGATGAATTATAAGGTGTAAAACCCTAGATTCATTTATTTAAATAATAATAAGATCGGAAAATCCTTTAAAGGTTTAAAAGATATTAAATCATCTAATAAAAATTCAGACTTAGAATAATTATATTATATTTTTATTATTTATATATTGTTTAAAACAGATTTTTACATTATAATATCTAATCTCCACAATTCTAAATAATTATTAATATGGAGTATCATTTTCAGATGTCATAAAATGCTGACATTCACCTTTTGAAATCTATATTTACATGCACCAATTTTATTTAACTATTTATAATAAGGAGACTCATAAAGCATAAACCATATGATACCAATATCCTTTATAAATCCTTTATCTGATGAAGGAAAGCAGATCGTCATTGAAGATGGAGGGGATTTAGAGAGGATTTATGATGAGAATACTGAACTAATAGACACAATTTATTCAATTAAAGCCCAGGAAATATCAGATGATTCTCTAATTCCTAAAAATTATTCCGATCTTGTTATTAAAAGAGTAGAATGGTTTGTTAAAAGAAAAGGTGATCCAGAATATAAACATAAAAAATATGCATATCTCTTTAACAGGAAAATTACAAAATTCGACACAATTGCATTTTATATTTTATGCCAGGCTATTGGAATTAAATTTGGCCCTAATTCAAGGGAAAGCAGAGCAATCGTTGAATTGCAGGGGTATTTAACTGAAAACAGGCTTGAAGAATTACTAACCAGCGAAAGAAGAGAAATCACTCAGCAGATATTGAATAATTTAATTGTTCAAGATAGAATCAGGTGGACCCATCTGGCTGATCTTATAAGTTCAAAGAAAATTAACATGCAGGATTTAGTTTTAAAAGATGGTGACGTAATATTAGACTTTGAAGATTTCATAGAATTCTTCGGAGATGTAATTAAGAAAAGACAGCCAGAAAAAATGTACAATCTATTTATTGGAAACAGAATTAAAGAACTCATTATTATTAAAATGATTATGCAGAAAACTGAAGACTACATAAAAAGTGTTCATCAAAGGGCCAATATAATTGAACCCAATCCTAAATTACTAAAAATTGCAGATGAAGTTTCTGAAGTTTTATCCAAAGAAATACGCCATTATAGTAGCTTTTCAGGGAGGGAGGCTGTTAAGGCTTCACCATTAAATTATGATCAATTTCCTCCCTGTATCAAAAAAGCATTAGAGGGCATTAAATCTGGTGGGAGGAATGAAGTCATCGTTCTGTTTTTAACACCATTTCTATCATATTCAAGATTAAATCCTTCTGTCTTCAGGAGCAATACCACTTTAAAAGTGTCTGATGCAGACCCTGATTTAAATATAACCAGAAATGAGATTTTACCAATGATCTACGAATCTGCAAATAGATGCAATCCTCCCCTTTTTGATGATCAGCCCCAGGAAAAGATTAACATCAATGCAAAGCTCGGATTTGGAATGCATGACGATTTAAGCCTCCAGCATGAAGGAGAAACGCACTGGTACACTCCAATGAGCTGTGATAAGGTTAAAATGAATATGCCTTCCCTATGTAAGCCAGATGATATATGTAAAAGGCTAAAAGAGATAAATCCCCTCTTTTATTACATAGATCAGATGAAAAATAAAGGTCAATAAATGTTAGAGCCAGCAACCCTTGAGGAGCGGAGAATATACTACAGAGAAGAATGGGACATCACACAGGTCCCTGATTTTATAATCCAATCTGTGGAAAATAGAGAGTTTGGATTCGATCATTTCGGAAAGGGGCCAAACGACAGATACAAGGTGTTCAATACTCCTGAATATTTAAAAAGATTTTTAAAAGCTAAGACCCCATATGCTGCATATTGTTCGGTTGCATTTTATGAAAAACCTCGTAAAAGGGACGGATGGATAAAATCAGAACTTGTATTTGACGTTGATGCAAAGGACATTCCAGTAAGAACATGCGGCTGCGATGATGTATGTGAGATATGCCTTGGGGAAGCTAAAGAAATTGTAAAAGGTCTTATTGATACGTTAAAAGGAGATTTAGGTCTAAAAAACATACATTTAGTTTATTCGGGTAGAGGATATCATTTAAGGTTTCTTGATGAAAATGTAATGGAAATGAACAGTGACGTACGCTCTCAAATACTAAAATACGTTGTAGGGGCAGATTTACCTAGAGATAAATACGATGATGACTATGAAATCTACAATCTGGAGCACTTTTCCATTCCCTTTGGTTATCCAAGGGTTTTTACACAGAGAGTCAAATATACAATAGAACATTTAACCCCTGATTCAAAGCTGGATGATGTTAACCAGAAACTTCTAAAAGATGTTTTAACCAACAGAAACCTTTTAGAAAGAAATCAATGGGGCTTATTTAAAACAAATATTGGACCAATACGATACAAAAAAGTAATTAAGGCTATTACCTCTTTAAATATGGGTTTAGTTGATGCAAAAGTTACAATCGACCTTAAAAGAATCCTGAGGCTTCCCTCATCACTGCATTCAAAGGTGAGTATGAGATGTACAGAAGTAAAAAATATAGAAACCTTTGATCCATTTAGGGATGCAGTGCCTGATTTTGTATGGGAAAGAAAAGGATAAAAAGTTAACGGCTTAAATATACGTTTTTATGCAGATATTCATAGAAAAATCGTTTTATATCCTCACTGCATTTATCTGATTCTAAAAACTCAAATATATCCACTATATAATGCTCCTTTAAGATTTCATTTTTAATGTTTTTTCCAAATCTCAGCAGTCCTATTTTATTTTGGGATAAAATATCCTCAATAAACAATTCAGCATCCTTATATTCTCTTATAATTTCTGCAACCCATCTATCCCCTTCAATGTAAGCTTTAACCCCGTATTTAGATAAAAACCTGTTTTGATGCTCTTTTGACCATATGTATGGTCCATAATGTTTTTTTACTTCTGGAAGTTTCCATACATCCAGCTCTAAAAGGATAATTACTTTTTCACTTTCATCTGTCCATGAACCAGTGTTAAATACACTGAAATCCTCTCTTTTTAGAACTTCTCCTAAAGAATTTTCAGTTTTCTTAATCTGGGGATAGAGAGAATCTGCAGGAATTTCAGGTGGTTTAAAACTAATTAAAAATGTTTTTGTATCTCTTCTTTTAAATTCTTCTTTAATTATATTTAAATTAATTTTTAATTGTTTCTCAAAAAAATAGTCCTCTTTAGGATTATCTAAAAAATTTCTTGATGCTATAATAAATTCTGATATCTTCTGGAGAGTTAATGCTGCTGCAACATTCCTTTTTTTATCTGTTGGATCTATAACCACCATTGGCCATGTGAAATCACTTCCAGTGCCATAATCCCTGGGATCGATTATTTGATTGGGCTTCCATTCATCTGCTGCAGCTTTTAAAACTTCTAAAAAGGAACCATAATAAATGATCAACAGCTCGCATAGATATCCAGAAAATCCGCCCACCTTAAACTCTGCACTGTAAGTATGGACAGATTCCATGAACCTTTTAAGTAAAAGCACTTCATTCTTCTGTTCTTGCCTCAAATTCTTTTTAATGTATTCTGTGTGCAATATAGTACGATCTACAGCAGACTTAAGCTCATCAGCGCTTTTAATGGGGTAACATGGGACGAAATCGATTTCAAACCCATCTATTAGGCCAGTTACATAAGGATGGGAAGCGTATCTTAATTCATATTTGCCCTCCATACTTTTTGCACTTTCAAAGCCCAAAAATAGTCCATATTCTTTAAGATGGGCTTCATCAATGTCTAATGGGAATTTAATAAATATATCAATGTCTCCTTTTCCATGGAGCCACGTACCTTTAGCAACTGAACCTACAAGAACAGCTTCAGCATTAATATCATTTTTCCTTGCTATATCGTTTACTGTATTGATTAATTTATCTGATAGTGATTTTACTTTTTTTTCTTCCTCTTCTGTAGGTTTTATAACCTCCACTATCTTATTAAAATCTATATTATGCAAAAAAATCACCAGAAAAAGGATCATTAAAAATTAATTATCTATTTTAAATCAAACTCTTTTAAAGTTGTGTAAATAGGACCTGCCGGAGTAAGCTCACTTTTTTTAAGGACTATTTTATTTATATCCATTTCTCCTATCTCTATATTGCCCATATCTTTTAATTTGTATAAGAGGGATTCTTTATTTTTAGCTCCCTTAACACGCCCTATTGTAAGGTGGGGGACGTAACTTCTCTCCTTTTTAAAGCCCATTTTCACAAAATCTTCATCTAAATCTTTTTGGAGGTTTGAAAAGGGTTCAATATCTTCCATTCCAAGCCATAATACTCTGATATATCTTTCGTTAGGAAATACGCCAGTTTTTTTGATGTTAATTTTAAATGGCTCATGACTCTTTATTTTGGACTGAATTGCTTCAATTATCTCATTTAATTTATTTTCATCAATTTCCCCGAAAAATTTGAGAGTACAATGTAGATTTTCAGTTTCAACATATTTAACTGGTGCTTCACACTCCATAAATTGTTTTTGAACGTTTGATATCTTCTCAAGAAGTTTTTCATCTATTTCTATGGCTAAAAATACTCTCATAAAAATCCCCTCAATGTCTGTTTAAATATCCCGCATAAACATCTGGAGCGTTTTCCTTTTAATATAAATTATAACCACATTGTTCATATTAATTGAAAATATTAATGCATCTTTTTATAAATTTCTATTTTTAAAGAGAATGATTGGATTTTCGTTTATTTTTATATGGAAAACCCTCTGCTGACGATGGCTTCAATATTTCTATCGCATCAGCCCTGAAAAAAGCGTTTACAGTTGCACTGAGGGAGCATAGTGTCCCAATACCTTCTGCAACCTTATGATCTTTATCATACAAGAGAGCGGTTATGTATTCATTCTTTTTAACTTTTTCTCTAACACCAGAATCTTTCATTCTGTCTAATATTACATTTCCAAGGGCACCCATTGGTTTGCCAATCCAGCAGTGCTTTAATGGACAAGTATCACAATAATTTTTTAAAAGCCTGTTCCACTTTGGATTTCCAAAACCGGCAGCTATTTCAGCCCTTACAATTGCATAAGCAATGCAGCATCCCCAGTTTGTTCCGATAATCTTATTACCTTCTTTAATACTTGCAAAAACCCTCATTTTTTTCCACTGGATGATATTTTCAATTTCCCTTTCATATTTCAATTTACCTGTATTTACCACATCCTTAAGTTCATTCTTCACCTTCTCTCTTAATTCATCATTCCTTGATACAGATAAGTTTATTGCACAAATTGGGCAGAATGCAGATGCGGCCTGTTCTATAAGTCTACCATTACTATCATATAAAGCTGCAGAAATTGCAAGTCCTTCCCTTTGAATTTCAATGTGTCCTCCATCCTTCCATATAAGACTCATAGCAACACTCGCTGGCGTAACACATCTTCCATATCCAAACATGCTTGAAATTCTTTTTCTATCAATTTTATCCGTTAAAATAGCATTTAATTCATTTGAGATGGGTTCTGGAATTAATCCTGCGTTAATCTGGGCTTTTAATATGGATGGGGGCCATACAATATCAGTACCTTCTCCAATTACCCTTCCTTTATTATCCAGAATCTGAGATACAATGCCTTCTGGTATTTCACGTGATATAACAATACCACCCTTTTCTGACAATTCTTTTAATGTAAGGTGGCATATTCCACATGCACCTTCTTGAAATCTTATTTCTTTTGAAACTGACTGAAGAACTTCATCTTCAAATTTCATAACACCCTCCTAATAGGTAAAAACAAAAATAAATAATGCTTTAATTATTTAAGATCAAATTTCTTAATTTTTTGCAGATCGCAGATATCTTTAAATTTATTATATATTTCAGCTTTTTTTAAAGTTTTCAATTATAATATGTTGCTTCATAAATATCTATTTTGATCTTTTTATATAGATAAAAACAAATTAATGAAAATTTAACTTATAACACTTATTTAACTATTTTTCGATTATACTCTCTTCAATAGACATTCCAAAGTGTCTTGCACCTTTATCAAGGTAAATCATAACTTTATCGCCGTTTTTCAGGTCTGCTATTGAAATTGGAATTCCATCTTCCCCCACAAGTCTTATTGTTTCTGCATTTTGAAGCAGTGTCTTAATTTTTATGCCTTCATATTCTGCTTCAATAAGCATCAAAGGCCTTTTTTCAATCTTTACCCTTCCTACTACTGCAGATTTTGTGTTTCCTTCCTTATCCACAGTTAACACCTCATCCCCAGTTTCTATTTCAGAGAGATATTTAGTTTTATTATTTGGAGTCATTACATATGCATGGACAGGTCCCGCATTCACCCTGAATGGTCTTGAAGCAACATACTCACTTTCAAGGGATTCGCTGTGTACAAGGAACAAACCTTTGGAGTAAGATCCTATGAGCATTCCTTCACCTACTTGCATCATTGAAGCTGTGTCTATACAAACTCTATCTCCGGATCCAACAGGTTTAATTTCAGTTACAGTTGCAGGTACAAGATCATAGCTTTCAGACTCTATTCTTTCAATTAAAGAAGCAACTTTTTTAATCTGGTGAATATCAGATGTAAAAAGCAGTATACCATCAGTGCCATGTTCTAATGTTTCAAGAGCTACCTTTGATTCTTCATAATCAGGAACCGCGGCAACTAATCTAACATCCTCCTTCTGCAGGTCAGCTATGATGTTTTCAAGCGGTATTATCTTCCAGTCACTTCCAACGAGGATAACATAGTCAGCAATTCGTCCTATTTCCCTTGCCAGTTCTTCATGTTTTTTACTTTTAATCTCAATATAAAAAGCTACTGATTTTCCTTTTCTTTTAAGTCCGTTTACTGCAGCTAAATCTTTTGATTCGGATAAATCCATGGGAATTTTCAGTGTTCCATCACCTTCACCATTTTTCCCTACGATAATTATATCTGATTCATCATCATCAGAAACTATGTTGATGTTGCCCAGTTTCTTTATATCTGTAACATTTTCAAAATCTACTACTGTGTCTATCCCTGATTCAAGTGCAGTGGTGATTATTCCCTTTTTTGCATCCCAGTTACTGCCATCTGCCATAACCCACGCAAATTTCATTTTTATGACCTTCTATTGCTAAAAAATATATTATTTAATGTCTTCAATAATTTTTAAGGCTTCTTCAACTTCCATGTTGTTGTGTACGATTTCTGCAATTGCCCTTGTAGTTTTTCTTGGTGATTCGGCCTGGAAAATATTTCTTCCAATGGCTACACCCGCCCCTCCAACATTAACCGCATTTTTAACCATCATTAGTAGTTCTTCATTTGTTTCAACCTTAGGACCGCCAGCAATAACTACAGGTACTGGACATCCATTTACAACTTCGCTGAAGGTGTCAGGATCTCCTGTGTAGTTTGTTTTAATTATATCAGCACCAAGTTCAGCTCCTGCCCTTGCTGCAAGTTTAACAACATCAACATGGTGTTCGTTATCTATTTTCTCGCCCCTTGGGTACATCATGGCAATTAAGGGCATTCCCCATTCATCACAGATTTCAGCGGTGAGTCCGAGTGTTTCAAGCATCTCTGGTTCCATCTCAGATCCAACATTTACATGAACTGATACTGCATCTGCACCAATTCGAACTGCCTTTTCTACTGTTGTAACCATCACTTTATGATCAGGGTCAGGGCCTAATGATGTACTGGCTGATAAATGAATAATAAGACCTATATCGATTCCATATCCCCTATGTCCAGTTCTAACCATTCCTTTATGCATTATAACCGCATTTGCTCCTCCGCTTGCAACTCCATCAATAGTTTCGGACATATTCTCAATACCTGCTACAGGACCAATGGATACACCGTGATCCATAGGAACTATAACAGTTCTGCCTGTTTTTCTATTTATTATTCTCTCAATTCTAATCTTTTTATCTATCATTAGATACCCTCCTACTTAAGTTTAGATGACCAAAGAGTAAATTCTTTTAATCCTGGCGGGATGCCATCTTTAGCAGATGATTCTAACCATCCGTACTCGGATTTTATGTTTTCTTCTGTTGAAGCTGAATGTATGAAGTCCAGAAGACCTCTATTCCTTATTATAGTTTGACGAGGTTTTAAACTTGATGACCAAATGAAAAATACCTTGAAAGTTGTATCTGGATGATAACCACCACCAAGATCCACAGATAAAACATCACAGGATTTTGTTTGCTTTATAACGTATTCCAAGGTTTCATGCATACGTACGTCTGCTTTAAGGAATTTTACATTTTTGTACGTATCCATGACTTCATTCATGGGTTCTGTTGATTCAGGACTGTTATCTATAGAGATTATTTTACCATCAAGAGCCAATTTAGAGATTATTTTTGTGGAATTACCAACATGACATCCAAGTTCAACCACAGTATCGTCTGGTTTGATTATATTTTTCAAAGCTTCCCTATAAATTTTGATATCGTAAACTACTTTTATCATATATTTCCTTTAGTTAAATTATTTCCTAATCTTTAATATACTATTTATTAAAATATTTTAAAACTCTAAATATTTAAATTAGACTAAAATGCTTAAAATCATGGTTTATCATATTTAGATAGATTTATAATAGATTAATGCTGATAGTCGAAGTTTTCAAAATGTTTATTGTAAAATAAGTCCACTAATAAATTTAAATAGTAATAAAGACATAGATGTATAAAATAATGATCATATTAAAGAGATATCTAAGAGGAGTTTAAAATGAAATCATCAGAATTTATTGGTAAGAAAGTAATTGATAAAGATGGATTTGAAGTAGGAAAAGTGAATGATATTGATTTAGACATGGAAAAATGGCACGTTAATGGTGTTTACATATCATCAGGAATTTTGGGATCTGATTTCAGTGTTTCAATTGAAGAAATTGCCAAGGTGGGAGATTTTGTAATTTTAAATATTGAAAAGAAAAAGGAATAGCTTATTCCAGATTCTTTGCAGCAGATTCACCTGCAAGATAGCCAGTTGAAAACGCTTCCTGCAAGTTATAACCCCCACTTGGAGCGCAGAAGTCAATAATTTCACCAGCAAAATACAAACCATTTATTATTTTTGATTCCATTGTCTGAGGGTTTATTTCATTCTTTGAAACCCCTCCACATGTAACCATTGCCTTTTCAATAGGTAGGACGCCATTTATTGTTAGAGGTAAAGCTTTAAGAAGATTTAAAACAGCATTTCTTTCTCCTTTAGTAATTTGATTGACTTTTTTCTTTGGGTCTATACCAGTTAACTCAACCAGGACAAAAATCAACCGATTAGGCGTAAAAAGTCTCATGAAATTTTTAAATTCAGTTTTGCTCCTCTTTTCAATTTCATCTATAAATTTTTCCTTAAGTTCGTGGTGTTTTATCTTTGGATAGAGATCGATGAATAGATCAATAGTTTTGTTTTTATCTATAATTGGAACTATTTGACAGCTTAAATCAAGAATCAATGGTCCTGAAATCCCAAAATGTGTAAAAATAAGGTTTCCAACATCAGAAATTAATTTCTTTTTTCCATACTTAAAAGTAAGGTGAACATCTTCAAGAGATATTCCCTGTAAATCCCTAACCCATTCCTCGGTGGTTTTTAAGGGAACCATGCCTGGTTTTAAGGGAGTAATCTTATGGCCCAATTTTTTGGCTATACTAAATCCATCACCTGTAGAGCCAGTTGAAGCATATGAAACTCCCCCAGTGGCTAGAATGACTTTTTTAGTGGCCATATAATTATCGTTACCCAGATCAAGGCTAAAATAATTATTTTTCTTTTTAATCCCATTCAGTCTGGTATTGTAGTTTATTTTAACACTATTTTCAGATAAATATTCTTTTAAAACTTTTATAACTGATCTTGACCTATCAGATATGGGGAAAACTCTTCCCTGCTTTTCTTCCTTGAATTTCAATCCCTTAAATCCAAAAAATGAAATCAATCGTTTGTTAGAAAATGCAGCAAATGCCGATCTAAAAAAAGTTCCCTTCCTACCAAATTTTTCCATAAAGGTATCTAATGGTGCGGTATTTGTGATGTTACATCGGCTGCTTCCGGTTATTTTGAGCTTTTTACCCAGAGTTTCATTTCTTTCAATGAGCATTACATTTTTACCGTACTGTCCCGCTCGAATTGCGGCCATCATTCCTGCCGGGCCTGCGCCGACCACTACTATATCGTAAATTTTCATGAAATCTTTCCAATAAACTGAAATTAGTTAAAAATGCATAATACAGATTATTTAAATAATAAAGGTCAATTATTTTACACATGAGTTAAAAATTTTATTGATAATCATAAATAAATACCTATTGCAAAGTTTGATCCACCTTTGGTGATAATAGGGGTGTTGCAGGAGGTTTTTCTCACTTATTTTTACCTATACCAGTCTTTCAGGATTTGGAATACCTGCATCTATTATTGTAGCTGGATTTGTTGCAGTATACGTCAGTGAAGCCAAAGAAGATTATATATCATACTTGGTGGAGTAAGTGGAATTCTTTCAAGTTTGATAATGTTAATTTTGCATTTTTATTGTCCGATACACCAATTGGATTTAGCAATATAAGTGTTTTGGATTTGTACTAGTTGTAATTTAAGTGGTGGTGGATTTATTCTTGGGATATTGGTGGATTAATCTCAAAAAAATTGAGTGATTAATAGTAAAAACTTTAAAATTTGGTTATTTACATGATTTTTAGACATTTTCAAATTTTCTTTGCTTCAAAAAGAATCATCGATCCATAAATATTGTACTTGAAATCAGAGTATCCTGTATTTTCCAAATCACTTTGTAAATCATCCACACTGAAAACATGGAAATGATGATCTCTCTCCAAATGCTCGTAAATTCTTTTTATTCCCAGAAATCTTCTTCTAACAAAAGTCATAACAGCCAGTTTACCATCCCTTTTCAAAACACGATTCATCTCTCCTAAAGCTTCAGCTACGTCAGAAAAAAGGTGTAAAGCTCCACAGCATGATATTCCATCAAAACAATCATTTTTAAAAGGTAAATTCTCTACTTCTGCCCTGGCAAGTACAATATTATCTAAACTTTCTCTTTTTGCATATTCCTGTGCCTTTCTTAACATTCCCATGGAAAAATCAATGCCATAAACTTCTTTTGCATGTTTTGCAATATTTCTAGTATATAATCCGGTTCCACATGCGACATCTAAAGCTATCCCTCCATCAATCTCAAGCATATCAGTTATTGAATTTACTGTTTCTTTAACTGATGGAATGAAAAACCCTCCGTAAATATGATAAATAATTGGATACCAAAGAGGAGTTTCATAAATTGTAGATAATCTGTCGATGGCTTTTATCATTTTCTTTCTTTCGGGTCCAGTGTCTTTTTGTAGAAAATCAGGTATATCCTTTATTATTGGAAATTTAAAATCACAGTCTAAGCATCTTAAGTAGCCATTAATCTTTTTTAAATCTCCTTTACAATAAAGACACATAAAAACCGTCATTGAATCACAGTTAGATCCTTTATTAGGATAATTTCTATTAATGATTTTAGCTGTTAAATTTCTAAATTTATGGTGTAAGCCTTCTCCTATCCCTCGGGAATAAAACAGTTTCCCTGATATTTTTAGCCCCTGTAATACACATTGTGAACCTTTCAGCCCCTAATCCCCATCCAGCATGTGGTGGCATTCCATATTCAAATGCTGCAAGGTACCTTTCAAATGATACCGGGTTTAAGCCCTGTTTTTTAATTCTCTCCACTAAAAGATCGTGTTTATGCACCCTTTGAGCGCCTGAAGATATTTCAAGGTCTTTGTACATCAGGTCAAATGCACAGCTTCTTTTAGGGTCTTTATCGTCTGGCATTACATAGAATGGCTTTATATCTGTTGGCCAGTGTGTTATAAAATAATAATTGTTCATATGTTCGCCTATTGCCTTTTCAGCCGCCCTTGATAAGTCTTCACCGTACCCCATGTTAACTCCTTTTGAATTTACAATGTCTACAACGTCATCGTAATCAATTCTATCAAAAGGAATGTCTGGAATTTCTAAATCCACTCCAAGAAGTTTTAATTCATCTTCACCGTAATTAGCAACATCTCCAAGGACTGTGTGTACCATCCCTTCAAGTATTTTCATTACATCTTCATGATCACAGAATGATGCTTCAATATCAATGGAAATAACTTCATTTAAGTGTCTGAGGGTATCATGCTCTTCTGCTCTAAATATTGGGGCAATTTCATATACTTTATCAAGTCCTGTGGCCATCATCATCTGTTTGTAGAGTTGAGGGCTCTGCCCAAGGAAAGCTTCCCTTTCAAAGTATGTTATTGGGAAAAGTTCAGTTCCACCTTCAGTTGCAGATGCAACCAGTTTTGGAGTGTTTATTTCAATAAATTCTCCCTTTTCAAGGAAATTTCTAACTGAATGAAGCATTCTGCTCTTTATCTTGAATATTACACTTGAAGTAGGTCTTCTAAGGTCAATATATCTTGAATCCAGTCTGGTGTCAATTTCTGCCCTTACTTTATCAGTTGTATCCAGCGGAAGCGGAAGTTTTGACTGGTTTAACAGTTTAATTTCGTTTGGAATAATTTCATAGCCGCCAGGCGCCTTTCCAGACTCTTGTATATTTCCCCTAACAGCTATAACTGATTCTTTCTTTAATTTTCTAATTTCATCAAGTAATTCTTTTGAAATCTTTTTACTTGGAGCTGTAATCTGGATAATTCCATCCCTATCTCTTAAAAGCACGAATATAATTCCGCCAAGATCCCTTATTTCATGAATCCAGCCCATAACTGTAATTTGCTCACCACTCATCTCAGGATCCATCCGTTTCGAGTAATGAGTTCTTCTCCAATCTCCTAATGAATCTGTCAATTTATTCACCTCTAAAATAGCTAAATTAATAAATGTAAAGCCTAAACGTGGATCTTATTTTAATCTCTTTTTAAATGATTCTGCGTGGGCATAGAGCCCCTCATATTCAGCAAGGGTCACCACAATATCCTTTAAATTCTGAACTCCTTCCTTTGAAAGTCTCTGTACCGTTGGTTTTTTAAGAAATGATTCTGTTGATAATCCAGAATACATCCTGGCGTTTTTTGAGGTAGGAAGAACGTGATTCGTTCCTGAACCATAATCTCCCGCTGCAACAGGTGTTAATTCTCCTAAAAATATGGAACCTGCGTTTTTAATATCTTTTAAAACTTCTTCAGGATCCTCTGTCATGATAATTAAGTGCTCTGGAGCGTATTCATTTGAAAATTCCACAGCATCATCAATAGAATCAGCAATTATTATTTTACCATATTTTTGAAGGGATTCTTCTATTATTTTACTTCTCTCCATATATTTAATTATTGCTGAGATTTTCATGTATACTTCCTGCGCCAGCTCTTTAGATGTTGAAACCAGAACACTGGCAGCATCAGGATCGTGTTCTGCCTGCGCCATCATATCGTAGGCAATAAATTCAGCATCAGCAGATTTGTCTGCAATTATAAGAACTTCTGAAGGTCCTGCCGGGAAATCTATGTCTACATCACCGTAAACAAGCTTTTTTGCTGCAGTAACAAAAATATTTCCAGGACCAACAATCTTATCAACTTTAGGAATGGTTTCAGTTCCATAAGCCATTGCAGCAATTGCCTGAGCACCTCCAACCTTGTAAATCTCGTGTGCACCTGCAATGTCGGCAGCAGCAAGTACAACATCATTAACGCTGCCGTCAGGCATGGGAGGAGTACAACAGATTATTTTACCGACCCCAGCTATTTTAGCCGGTATAATGGTCATTAACACCGATGAGGGGTAAATGGCTCTACCACCAGGGATGTAACATCCAACCATTTCAAGTGGTCTAACTATCTGACCTGCAGTAATTCCTTCGTCAACTTCATGGAACCATTCTTCAGGGATTTGCAACTGGTGAAACTTCTTAATATTATCTGCTGCTTTTTTCAATGAGTCCAAAACGTTTCTTTCAACATTTTGATGGCCTTTAGCTATTTCATCCCTACTTACTTTAAGCTCATCCAGTTTAACCCCATCAAATTTTTCAGTATAAAAATTAAGTGATTCATCACCATTCTTTTTAACATTGTGAACTATGTCACTTACAGTATTAATTATATTTTCTGAATTTATTTTAGAACGCTCTAAAAGTCTCTTTTTATCAGTTTCTCCAAGCAATACTAACTCCATCTTATCACAAACTTAATTGTTGAATTAAATTTAAATATTTACTGGAAAATTGCGATTCTACTTAGGATATTTAAAAATTATTAAAAATCCATCTTGAATTGTTCATTTAATCTATCAAAAAGTATATCCCTAACAAATATTAATATACTAAATGGCCAAGGAGATTATATTTAACTGCTCATCATTTTTATTATTTTTTGATGTTGCGTTAAGGACACAAGATATATATAATATGTCATTAAACTTCAAATTACAAATGGAGGGGCTAGATAAATATGTATAAAGATGAGCTTATACAACTACATCAGTTTTTAGTATATGTTTTAAAATATTTAGAAGATGGATACGAAGTTAAAGATGAATGTGTGGAATACTTCCGCCTTAATATTAGCCCTCATCATATACACCGGACAAAGGCCGAACATAAATACGCTATTTTTGTTTTATCAAGTTCTATTTCCGAAATACTAGCCAGAAAAAATAATGGGGCTCCACCATCTAATGTGGTAAATGGCTTATCAGAACTTGCCAAAAGATCTAAAAAAGAATTAATCCGGTTACATGAGGATAATACGTTGAAATATCAAAAGAATACTAATATAGAAATAATTTAAAACTTTTGATATTCTCGGACTTCCTGCATTAATATATTATTATTTTAAGCTTAGGTAGGTATTTTTATGTCTAGTTTACGTAAAATAGTATGTTTAGTTGATGGCGAACATTATATTCCAGTTACAAAGTCCGCTCTGGACATGTTAGACAGTCTGGAGCATAATGAAATCGTTGCAGTCGTTTTTATTGGCGGAACAGAAAAATTAAGGGATTCCTCTGAAGAAGGTATTTCAAAACAGTTAGAAAGACCGGTTCATTTTGGTGAAGATCATCACAAAATACCCTACGAACTGGTTGAGGAAATGATTGAAAAATATGAAGCTGATGTAGTGATGGATTTAAGCGATGAACCTATTGTTGATTATTCAAAACGTTTTAAACTGGCCACAATTGCACTTCAAAATGGAACAACCTATCAAGGACCTGATTTTAAATTTGAACCCCTTTCAGAACACGATGTATTGAAAAAACCTTCACTTAAAATACTCGGCACTGGTAAAAGGATTGGTAAAACAGCAGTTTCTGCATTCGCTGCAAGATTAATACATAATAGAGAATATAACCCCTGTATCGTGGCCATGGGCAGGGGGGGTCCTGAAAAACCGGAAATTGTTCACGGAGATCAGATGGAAATTACCCCCCAGTATTTGATGGAACAGTCAGATAAAGGAGTTCATGCAGCATCTGATCACTGGGAAGATGCCTTAATGAGCCGTATTTTGACAATAGGATGTAGAAGATGTGGAGGCGGCCTGGGAGGCGATGTCTTTATTACCAACACGAAGAGAGGGGCGCAACTTGCAAACGAGGTTGAAGCAGATTTTATAATTATGGAGGGAAGTGGTGCTGCAATCCCACCAATTAAGACTGATAAACATATAGTGCTCGTGGGAGCTAATCAACCCCTTATGAATATTAATAACTTCTTTGGACCTTACAGAATTAAACTGGCCGATCTCGTTATACTTACAATGTGCGAAGAGCCAATGTCGAGCAGGGAAAAAGTTAAAAAGCTTATGGCATTTATTAAAGAGATTAATCCTAAAGCTGAGGTTATACCTACCGTTTTTAGACCTAAGCCCCTTGAAAATATTCAGGGTAAAAATGTTCTCTTTGCCACAACTGCGCCAGATACCATTAAAGACGTGCTTGTTAAACATCTTGAAGATAATTACGGATGTATAGTAGTTGGAACAACATCTCATCTGTCAAACAGACCTCTCTTACAAAAAGATATAGAAAAATACGTTGCAGACTCAGATGTCATGCTTACAGAGCTTAAAGCTGCTGCAGTAGATGTGGCCACTAAAGATGCACTTGAGGCAGGACTCGAAGTAGTTTACTGCGATAACATACCCACAGTTTGCAGTGAAATTGAGGGTGGAGATGAATTTCTAAAGGAATCCATAATAAAAGTAGTAAATGATGCGATAGAGAGTTTTAACTTCGGAAAATAAACTATTTTCTTAATATTTTTATACCTTTAGAAGTTGCCACCATAACCTGGTCAACCAGTCCTGCAAATATACCATTTTCAACAACACCGGGAATATTATTAAGCTCCTTTTCTAAATCTGCAGGGTTTTCAATCCTTTCGAAATGGACATCAATTACAAAATTTCCATTATCCGTTATTACAGGTCCATCTTTCATTTTAGCCATTCTTAAAGATGGTAGCCCTCCATAATCTTTAACACGATTGCTAACTGTTCTGCAAGCCTCTGGAATGACTTCAAGGGGGACTGGAAATTTTCCAAGGTATTCCACAATTTTTGAATCATCAACAACTACCACAAACCTATCAGCAGCAGAATCCACAATTTTTTCCAAAGTATGGGCTGCACCACCACCTTTAATTAAATTAAGGTTACCATCAACTTCATCAGCCCCATCAACAGCAATATCTATGTCATTTTCTTCAAGTGTGGTGATTGGAATACCCTGATTCTTGGCAAGCAATAAAGATTGATAAGAAGTAGGAACACCTAATATTTCCATATTTTCTTCTTTAACACGCTGTGCAAGTTTTTCTATAAAAAAACGGGTTGTAGAACCAGTTCCAAGCCCAACTACATTGCCATCTTTTACCAATTCTGCTGCAGCATGTCCAACCATCATCTTAAGTTCCATATAAAAACCTCTTTAAATAAAATAAATTATTTTAAAAGCACTAATTTAAGATCCAAACCATTAATACACTTATTAGGAGTCTTTCCTATGCTTTTAACAATTTTACATCTATCCCCTTCAAATAAACCTTCTGGAAAGCATAGATCTCTCATTGTACATTCTTTTTCACATTCAGGAAATTTAAAAACGACTATAGATCCTTCAAATGTTTTTTTAGAGTCAACAAGAGTTTCTATTTCGGCTCTTTCAACTTCAACCACTTTAACTTTCCCACCCTCATGAATGGGGCAGGGATGTTCAGAATCTTTAACATCAGTTATAATATACATTCTACCTTCTTCAAGGGGATCAATACATGTATTTTTAAATCTACACTCTTCACACTCTGCAGAGGGCCCATAATGCACGAATTTAAGTCCTTTTTCTGCAAGATTTTTACCAATAAGAGTTATCAATTGAAATCCCCCATAATTGTGTTATTTCGGATTTTCACCTTATTCTAAATATTAACACTTCAATTTTATTTATCTAACTATAAATCATTTATTATTTGAAATAATTTTAAGTCTAATATTTTACGGGACATATTAATATTTTTAATTTAAATTTTAAAAAAAATAAAAATCATTAAGCTGGAAATAATTAAATAACCCCAGTTACTGATGCAAGTTCTTCAGCAGCCTCTTCCGTAAGTCCTCTATCACCTAAAATTGTATATCTCTGTTTTCTTATTGTATGAGCCACAGTTAAAGCTTCGATAATATATTCTGGCTTCATACCCAGTTCAGATGCTGATGTAGGGGCCTTTAATGTCTTTAATGCGTTTCTTATGGACTTCCAATCTCCTCCATGGAGGTACATCATCATTATAGTGCCCACACCACATTGTTCACCGTGCAGGGCAGGTTTTGGTGCTGTAATATCTAATGCATGGCTGAATTTGTGTTCAGATCCGCTTGCAGGTCTGCTTGTTCCAGCTATACTTATAGCCATCCCACTGCTTATAAGTCCTTTAACAACTGCTGCAGCACTCTCAATATGCCCTTCTTTAATAGCATCAATGAGTTCTAAGGTCATTTTGGCTGACATTAATGAAAGAGCTGCGGCAGAGTCGCTGAAATATTCATTTAAAAGTCTATATGCTAATTTCCAATCCAATACAGCCGTGCAATTGGATACAATATCCCCGACTCCGGCAGCAAGTAGTTTAAATGGGGCTTTACTTATAATTTCCGTATCTGCAATAATTCCTACAGGTGCTTGCGCTTCAAGAGACGTTGAACCCTTTTCATTTCTTATTGAAGCTCTTGGAGAGGCGATACCATCATGAGATGCTGCTGTGGGAACGCTTATAAATTGAAGGCCCATTCTGGTTGATGCAAGCTTTGCAGAGTCGATTACCTTTCCACCTCCAACCCCCAAAATCACAGAAATATTGCTTGCTATGTTCTGGATTTCCTGAACAGCATCTTCAGAAGCCTTATCAATAACAAGGGTCTCCACTGAAAAACCTTCGTCTATAAGGCTTTCTATAGCCTTTTCACCTCCAATTTTAAGGGTATTAGGCCCGCTTACAACTAAAACAGCACCCTTAAACATAAGGTTCCTGCATATTGAACCAGTGTTTTCAATTATACCAGCTCCAGTGTGGATTTCACGGGGCAGTTGAATTTTTCTAAAATCCATTCTATCGTCTCTTTATGCTAAATTTGTAATATTTTCCTTTATTTTACAATATAAGTGATTTAATTTCTTATTAAAAATTATTCATTTGAATACAGTCTGATATTAATTATCTAACTGCTAATAACCTTTTGATCTTATACCATATAATCCCTTCAAATCTTTATTATCCCCCATCAATCAAATATCTTTTTCTATTTATCATCATCAAACCATTAACAAAGTATATAAAGTAATATTAAAAAATATTCAAAGAATATATGGTGGATCTTTATGATCGGTATGATTACCACCAATCATTGCATTAAATCTGATAAAGGGATTCTAATATATTTTATCCCTTAAATAAGAAGATAGGAGTGAATAAAATGGCAAAAGTCAAGGGAACTAACGTTAGATCAAGGCCTAAAAAACATTATAAAAAGGCTGGAAGTAAAAGAGGAAGGGGGGTCAAGCATTAACTTGAATTAAGTAAATATTCAAATAATAATTAAAATTTTAAATTCCCCTTCCCCCTTCTTAAAAAAACAATATTTTATCTAAAAATCTCAAGAATGGGTATTAACATTCTACTTTCTATTTTAGTCTTATTTTAGAACCTGAAAATATTTTTAATGTGCATACTTAAGCTTAAATAATTAAACAAACAACTATCTACATATATAAACAAATTTAATTTCATGACATACTTTTTATTATAATCAACAGGTGAACAAATGACGGAATTCAGCGAATGGTTTCACAATATCTTAGAAGAAGCAGAAATAATTGATATTCGATATCCAGTTAAGGGAATGCACGTCTGGCAGCCCCAGGGATTTAAAATCAGAAAGTACACCCTGGACATTTTAAGAAAGTTACTGGATGAAACCCATGAAGAGGTTCTTTTCCCATTATTAATTCCTGAAGATGAGCTTGCAAAGGAAGCAATTCACGTTAAAGGTTTTGAAGAAGAGGTTTACTGGGTAACACATGGTGGTTTAACTGAATTAAATAAAAAACTCGCCTTAAGGCCAACAAGTGAAACTGCAATGTATCCGATGTTTGCCCTTTGGGTAAGAAATCATAACGATCTTCCATTCCGATTTTACCAGGTTGTAAACACGTTTAGATATGAAACTAAACATACAAGACCCTTAATTAGGGTTAGAGAAATAACAACATTTAAGGAGGCTCACACTGTCCATGCAACATGGGAAGAATGTGAGGAACAGGTTCAAAAAGCAGTGCAGATCTACAGAGAGTTTTTTGACACTCTGGGAATTCCCTATACAATCACTAAAAGGCCTCAATGGGACAAGTTTCCTGGTGCAGAGTACACCATGGCTTTTGATACTATACTTCCCGATGGAAAAACCCTCCAGATTGGAACAGTTCATAATCTGGGGCAGACATTTGCAAAGACCTTTGATATAACCTATGAAACAGCAGAAGGAGAACATGAATATGTTTACCAGACATGCTACGGGGTTTCAGATCGAATTATTGCTTCTATAATCGGTATTCATGGCGATGAAAAAGGTTTATGCTTACCCCCATCAGTATCACCCCATCAAATCGTTATTGTCCCAATAATTTTTAAAAAGGGCGCTTTGCAGGTATTAGAATTTTGTAGAAATATGGCAGATAATCTTAAGGACGCTGGTTTAAGGGTTCACCTGGATGAGAGGGATTTAAGGGCAGGTAAAAAATTTTATGAATATGAAATGAGAGGAGTACCTTTAAGACTCGAAATAGGACCTCGAGACATTAAAAATAAAAACGCTGTAGTTTTCAGAAGGGATAAACTTGAAAAAGAGATTATAAATATTGAGTCTGACACATTTATTCACAATGTAAACTCAATCTTAGATGATATCACTGAAAACATGAAAGAAAGAGCATGGGGATCATTTAATGCACATATCAGGTCTGTAGAAACTGTCCACGAAGCCAAAAAAGAAATAGAAGAAAACAGAGGAATTGTATCCTTTTACTGGTGTGGCGATGAACAATGCGGAAAAGATTTAGAAGAAAAGGTTCATGTAGACATTCTTGGAATCCAGGAAAATAACATAAGCAACTTTAAGTGTATTTACTGCGGGAAAACTGCCGAATACAAAACATTAATTGCAAAAACATATTAATTTGCAATGTGTGGGGAAATAAATGAATTTTAGAGTTATAGGTATTGTTTCTATAGTTGTTCTATTTGCATTGGCTTCAGGATACATGAGTCTTTCCATGTCAACTGGAAAAAAGTTAAGTGAAGTGTATAACAAAGAAAACATCCAGGTAATACAACTAACTTCTGCTGGAACAGTTCCACACGAAGTCACTGTTAAAAATAAGGGTAATGATACTGTTAAAGTAACGCAGGGAGAAGTACTGGCAAGCAGCGTATCCCAGGACATGGTAATTGCAGAGGATAAAACTATAGAACCGAATACTGAAGAGCAGGTAAAAGCATATGGTTTAGACCCTTTAAAAAGAGCAAATGCAGGGAGTAGATTATTACCGATAAATAAAACCTATGATTCCATAACTAAAGTGATAAGTTTATCTGATCCTTCTGATTCAAATAATACCCTTAATACCCAGCTTCAGATATGGATAATCATGACTGAAGGTAATTTAAATCCTTACACCGGCGAACCTGTGGCTGTTGTAGAAAGAAGTGGATTAAGATGGAGCCAGTTCCGTCAGGATATTTCTGAAGCTGAAGGTGATCTTATGAAAACCTTCAATGTGACAGAAAATGAAATCAGCAATTTAAAAAAAAAGGAGATTGAACAATCCTGGATTGATATAGCCTCTGAAAATATAAATAACCTATTAGGTTCATAAAAATCTTATTGAATTTTCAATACGCTGATTTACCAAAATCCAAAATATGATGTGTGATTTCACTATGAAAAAAACATACGCAATTATTCCAGTTTCAAGATTTAAAGAAGCAAAGACAAGACTATCTCCAAAATTGAGCATAAATGAACGTGAAAATCTGTTAAAGGCTATGCTAAATGATGTAGTCAACGTTTTAGATGGATTAGTTCAGGAAACAGTAATTATAAGTTCAGATGATGACGTTTTAAATTACATGTCAGATATGAATGTAAAAACTCTCAAAGAACATGGAAAAACTGATTTAAATGGAGCTCTACACCAGGCAATAGAATACATCTCAAAATCATGTGATAATATATTAATAGTTCCTTCAGATGTGCCTTTAATTAAAAAATTTCATGTAAAAGAAATATTAGAGCTTGGAAATGAATTTGATGTTGTCATCGCTCCAGCAAAGGGCGGAGGCACAAATGGTCTCCTATTCCCGGTCTCATCATTCAAAATGAAATTTGGAGATTACAGCTTTTTTGAACACATAAATGAGGCAAAATCGAATGATTTCACCTATAAAATCTACGATTCATTTTATCTATCACTGGACGTTAACACCGCTGAAGATCTGGGTGAAATAATGTTGCATGGCCTTAAAACTGAAGCAAGGAATTATTTAAAGAAGGTCCATCTCAAAGTTAAATCAAATCACGGATCTGAAAGATTGGATGTAACCAGAGAGGTTTCTGTATGATTGCAATGACCATCGCCGGTTTTGATCCTTCAGGTGGTGCTGGAATTATAAACGACATCAAAACATTCTCTGCTTTTAATGTTTACGGAACTGCAGTTGTTACTGCACTTACTGCACAAAATATTAATAGAGTAACAGGAATCCAACCAGTTAAAACTGATTTTATAGAAAAACAAATCGATGCTGTTTTAGAGCAGGAAAAAATCAAATTTGCAAAAACAGGGATGTTATATTCTGAAGAAATAATAAAAACTGTTTCTAAAAAGATTTCAGAATATGATTTAAAGGTAGTTATTGATCCGGTGATGATAGCAGGATCTGGTGGTTTTTTATCTAAAAAAGACTTTGCTAAATCATTAAAAAAATATATCTTACCAGTTGCAACTCTAACTACTCCTAATATGTACGAAGCTCAGGAAATTTCCGGAATTAAAATAGAGAACATGGAAGATGCAATAGAAGCAGCCCAGAAAATTGGAAAGATATGTGATGTGGTAATAACTGGAGGGCATCTTGAAGGAAAGGATGTACTTTTTGATGGTTCAATCAAGATAATTGAAGGAGAGCTCATAGAAAGCAATAACACCCATGGAAGCGGTTGTAGTTATTCAGCAGCAATTGTAGCTTCCCTTGTAAAAGGAGAAAATTTAGAGAATGCAATTAAAATTGCAGGGGAATTCGTAAAACAAAGCATTAAATACGGAAGTAGAGGAACTCTAGACCAGTTCTGGAAATTTTTTTAAAGTTTTTTTATAATTACGTTGATATGTATTATATTTATAATGTTATTTTTAGCTTCAGGACTTGCTATAGAAACCTTCAGTGTTTCAACAGGATGTTTAATTTTAATTGGAACTGTTTTTAAGATATTGCTGGAGAATTTATTCTTTTAATTAAAAAATAAATTTTTATAACTTATAAACTTCATCAGGTGAAAGAACAGTAACATTTCCATCTTCTAAGGCTTTAATTCCAGCATCGATATCTTCTGTACGAAGAACAACTATTGCCTGTTCTCCCCTTTTTGCAACAAAGGCATAGAGGTATTCTACATTGATATCTGCTTTATTTAAAATTTCAAGAATACCATCAAGACCTCCAGACTTATCAGGAACTCCAATAGCAATTACATCATTCATCTTAACCACGAAGTTACCTTCTTCAAGCACCCTTTTAGCAGTTTCTGGTTCTGGAACTATAAGCCGTAAAATACCAAATTCTGAAGTATCTGCAATAGAAAGAGCACGTATGTTAATTCCTGCATCTTTCATAATACTCAAAGCTTTCCAGAGCCTTCCTTTTTTATTTTCCAGGAAAATAGATATTTGTTTTAGTTTCATTTACTCGCCTCTAACCTTTTTTATAATTCCCTTTTATCTATAACTCTTACCGCCTTCCCTTCGCTTCTTGGAAGAGATTGGGGCTCTACAAGTGATACATTAACCCTTAATCCTAATTCACTATGAATATGATCCTCAATCATTTTTTTAGCTTCTTCCACATGTTTTACCTCATCTGAAAACAGCTTTTCAGAAGTTTCCACCTGCACTTCAAGTTCGTCCATATGGTGTGGTCTGGTTACAATTATCTGATATTGAGGTTCAAGTCCTTCGATTTTCAAAAGAGCCTTCTCTATCTGTGATGGGAAGACAATAACCCCTCTAATCTTAAGCATATCGTCAGTACGTCCTGTAATCCTGTCCATTTTAATAGAAGTTCTACCGCAGGAACATTTTTCATTTCTAAGAGCTGTTAAATCCTTAGTTCTAAAACGTATAATTGGCATACCTTCTCTGGTTAGTGTTGTTAAAACAAGCTCCCCCCTTTCCCCCTCAGGCAGTGTTTGAAGGGTTTTAGGGTCAATAATCTCTGGATAGAAATGATCGTCTGCAATGTGCAGTCCAGTTTTATCCTCACATTCCATGGCCACCCCAGGACCGATAATCTCAGTTAGACCGTATATGTTCAACGCACTGAGATTGAGCCTTTTTTCAATCTCCTGACGCATTTCTTCTGTCCACATTTCAGCTCCAAAAACGCCTGCTTTTAATTTAAGATTTTCCGCTTTAATTCCTTCATTTTCAGCCACTTCAGCAAGATAAAGAGCGTATGAGGGAGTGCACGTGATTATGGTGGTACCAAAATCCTGCATGATTTCAAGCTGTCTCATGGTGTTTCCAGCTGAAATTGGGACAACTGTAGCTCCAATTTTCTGTGTGCCGTAATGTACTCCTAATCCTCCTGTAAAAAGACCATAACCATAGGCATTTTGAATAAAATCCTTTTTATTTGCCCCCGCCATAGTAAGAGCGCGTGCCATAACTTCACTCCATATCTCAAGGTCTTTTTGAGAGTATCCTGATACAGTTGGCTTTCCTGTTGTTCCAGATGATGTGTGTACCTCAATTATTTCATCTTCAGGTACAGCAAACATTCCAAAGGGATAAGCTTCTCTTAAATCAGTTTTTGTGGTGAATGGAAGCTTTTCGATATCTTTTAAAGTTTTAATATCCTCTGTCATTATATTTAATTCCTGGAAACGTTTTCTATAATAGGGCACGTTTTCATACGCTTTTTTAACTACATCCTGCAATCTTTCCAGTTGCAACTGCTTTTTTTCCTCTTTTGACATACATTCCGATTTTTCATTCCAGATCATTACAATCACTTGCCTTAAGAATGTTGATTTTAAAAAATTAATGGTATGATAAAGATTTTGTGAGAATTAGATTTATAGATTACTATTCTGATTCCAATAAATATTTCAAAAATTAGATTATAATCAGAAACTCAAAAATTAATCACCATGTATTTAAGCGTATCTATCACTTTCACCGATTATATAAAGATAAATTTGTTCTTTAAGATTAACTTTAGACGGAACCCATCCATTAAATTTCCATACATGGGAAACAACGCGAGAACCAGGCTTTAATTCACTTAAAAGTTTTGGTTTCAGTTTTTGATTGGAATCTTTCCATAGAAAAAGAGTAACCAGTGTTGCATTACTGATATTTTGATTGAAAAGATTTCCCCACTTTATTTTGACCTTATTTTGTAGTTTAGAGATTCTCACCATTATAAGCGACCATAATACACGAATAGGATCGGCTTCTATCCCCACAGCCTTAGAATTATATCTTTTGGCAGCTTCAATCACAATTCTTCCATCACCTGAACCTAAATCATAAACAATATCCCCTGAATTTGCCTCACCCATCTCCAGCATCTTTTTAACCACCCTCTTAGATGTTGGCTCCCATCCAGCGCCTATGCTGAAAGTCCAGAAAATCCAGATAAAAATAATGGCAATTACAGAAATTACGAATAATAAAGCAGCAAATGGAGCATCCAAAGCCAAATCTCCTGAAAACAAAAATTAAATGGTTAAAGTTTAACTTTTAACCATGCTTCAACTCTTCTATTAACTTCATCCCAGTTTACTATGTTCCAGAATGCTCCAACGAAGTCAGGACGGACATTTTTATAGTCCAGGTAATAAGCGTGTTCCCAAACATCCAGCACCATCATTGGAATCCATCTTGGTGCTACATTAACGTTGTGTTTTTCGTATTGTAGAATAAAAAGTCTATCTGTGTTTTTGCACATGGCAAGTACTGCCCAACCAGATCCTTCTGTACTTATGGCTGCCTGGGAAAACTCTTTTTTAAATCTTTCAAAGCTTTTAAAGTCTTTTTTTATGTACTCTGCCACTGTTTCTGTGGGCTCACCACCGTTTTCACTTGCAGGACCCATGTTATCCCAGAATAGCCTATGTAATTGATGTCCGCCTGCATTAAATGAAAGTTCTTTTGCCTTGGCCTTAACATCAAAATCTTCACCTTTTTCTCTTGATTCATCAAAGAGTTTCAATATGGCATTTGCAGCATCTACATATGCTTGATGGTGCTTGTCGTGGTGTATTGTCAACTGTTCCTTTGAAATGTAGGGTTCCAGTGCATCATAGTCATATGGGAGTTCAGGTAATTCATAAAATTTCTTTTCCATATACGACACCTCCTTGGGGTTAAATATTTCTCCACCTAGAAGTTTTGTACTTCTTATACCATGGCTTGTGGCATAACCACCAATCCATACACAGGTATTCTCCTTCTCCAACCTTTCGAACTCTTTCTATCATTGCTTCCTGATCTTGAGCCGGTGGAATAATCACGTTGCTTCCCAGCAGCCTGTTTGCTGGCCAGTTAGCAGGCATAGCTACGCCCTCACTATCTGCTATCTTAAGTCCTTCAACAGCTCTTAATATCTCATCAATGTTCCTTCCAAGTTCTTGAGGGTAATATTTAATTGCTCTAATTATTCCTTTAGGATCAACAATGAACACTGCTCTAACAGTGTTTGTTCCCTTTGCAGGATGGACAAGACCCAGTTTATCGGCAATTTCTCCTGTATCTGCAATGATCGGGAATTCAATCCTTATGCTGAGGTTCTCTTTTATCCATTCTATCCATTTTAGATGTGAAAAAATCTGATCAATGCTTAAACCTATTAATTCACAACTCAGAAGTTTGAATTTAATGAAATTTCTCTGGAATTCCACAAATTCCGTGGTACAGACCGGTGTAAAATCTGCAGGATGACTGAAAAGAACAAACCACTTACCTTTAAATTTTTTAGGTAAATTAATCATACCATGGGTAGTTTTTACATCTTTAATCTTAGGGAATTCATCTCCTATTAAAGGCATTCCTCCAGCATCTTTCTTTTTAGTTTTTCTAACTTCATAGATTTTTACCTTACTTCCCATTTTAGACCCCCGTTAAAGGACATTTTGATTATTATATTATCTTTGATATTAATAATGATTTCGCTTTTATTAAGAGCATAAAGTAAAAATTTAATTCATTTTTTTAATATTTTGGAAAAATAAGCGATTAACACGGTTAAAAATAAGTATACATCTACAATTTAAGTTATTTTTTGAATATAAAATTGTATTATCAGTTTAAAATAGTTTACATGACAATTAATTAAATAAGAAAGTAAAAAAAATTATTCCTCTTTTACTGGAGGATTAAATACTCTTAGACCAAGCTCTGAGTCAAGCATGAATAATCCGCCTGGAGAATCAGCAGTAAGCTTTACCCTTTGAAGTACGCCGCTTGCAGATTCCTCTTCTTCAACCTGTTCAGCTACATACCATTGCAGAAAATTGGTTGTTGCGTGGTCGCTTTCAGCTACTGAAATGTCTACTAAATCGTTTATAAGTCCAGTGACCATTTTTTCATGCTCGTAAACATGTTCAAACACTGCAAGTGGAGAGTCCCATTCTTTTTGAGGTTCATCTATAGCAGTTAAATCCACCCGTTCACCCCTTGCAACGATATAATCATAGAATTTCATTGCATGGATTAATTCTTCCTGTGCCTGAGCTCTCATCCAGTTTGCAAAACCACTTAAGTTTATTGATTCAAAATAGGCTTCCATTGCAAGATAAAGGTATGCAGAATATAGTTCAGCATTAAGCTGAGAATTCAATGCATTCAAAACACGTTTTTTAATCATATTACCACCTCATTTATTAACTAAAATCCAGTTCTGCATGTTTTTCATATATTTCCTGAGCTAAATTATCAATTTTACTAAAATCGTTTTCAGTAGGATATCCCTTAATTAGAACGGGTTCGATAATTTCGACTTTTAAATTAGCCAATAGTCCTTTAAGTAAGTCTACTGTTCTTCCACCCCATCCAAATGAACCTATAATCGATATAAACTTTAATTTAGGCCTTAAAGCATTTACAAGGTATGCTGCATAAACTGCGCTGGGATGCGGCCCTGTAAGGACTGTTGGTGTAGCAATTACCAGAGTGGAAGCATCAACCAAGGCAAGAGCTAAATCACCTGTATCAGCAGTGGTTAAATTAAAAGGTTTAACCTTTATTCCCTTATCAATCAGACATTCGATAAGATGATCAACCAATTCCCTTGTACTTCCGTGCATTGATACATAGGGAACGATTACTTCATTTTTTGTTGAATCAGATATCCATTCTCTATATGCATCCAAAATGAATTGGGGATTTTTATATAAGGGACCATGGCTTGGTGCGATAATCTCAATTTGTAAATTTTCCAATTTTTCAATGTTTTTTTGGATAAATGGCTTGAAGGGCATCATGATTTCTGCATAATACCTTTTTGCAGCTCTGTATATTGATGATTCATCATTTGCATAGAGATCACTTGTTGCAAAGTGTGATCCAAAAAAATCACATGAAAACAGTATTCTGTCTTCTTCAAGGTAACTGACCATTGTTTCAGGCCAGTGCACCCATGGAGTGTAAAAAAATTTGAGAGTTTTATTTCCAAGGGAAATTGCCTCTCCATCATCCACTGTTTGAAATCTTTCTTCTTCGATTAAAAGTAGTTCTATTAAAAGCTCTTTACATTTAGGGTTAGTTATAATCTTTGCTTCAGGGTAAAGTCCAAGTATTTCGGGTATTAAACCTGAATGATCCTGCTCTGCATGGTGAGAAATAATATAGTCAATATTTAAACCTGCCTTTTTGATATTACCTAAAAATTCGCGTTTTTTAGATGGATCTGCCGTATCGATTAAAGCTGTTTTTTCGCTTCCCTGTATTAAATATGAATTATAACTTGTTCCCTCTGGAAGAGGGATAATTTCATCGAATAGTTTTCTATCCCAGTCTATAACACCCACCGAATAAATGTCTTGTTTTATTATTCTTGATGTCATTTTAATCCACTGGTTCAAACATGTCCTTTCCAACACCGCACATTGGACAGAGCCAATCGTCCGGTAGGTCTTCAAATGAAGTTCCTGGTTCTATTCCAGAAATAGGGTCTCCTTCTTCAGGGTCATAAATATATCCACATGCTATACATCTGTATTTCTGCATTTTATTACCTCAAATAAATTTCTATTTTTAGTTTTGAAAATTTAAAAAAATTTTCTCAAATTATTTAACCTCATCAAATTTAATTTTCCCTGCACCACATATTGGGCAACGCCACAGATCTGGAAGATCCTTAAAATCGGTTCCTGGATCTGTATTTCGTCTTGTTTCACATTTTTCAGGGTCATATATGTATCCACAGACTCTGCATTTGAATTTTTGCATTATTTTACCTCAAATCTTTGATTTTGTGGTTCAGAAATTACAAATCCGAGATTTGTAAACTCGCAACTTATGTTGCAAGAAATTAAATTCCTTCAACCTTGAAATCTCTGTTTAATAAAGTTTCAAGAGAATAAAAGCATTTCCCTTAAGTCATTTAAGATTTCTCCATATTAAATTATTTGCCATTTATTATCTTATTGGTAAAAATCGAATTTTACCAGCTCCACAATGTGGACAACGCCAGTAAGGGTCTAAATTTTCAAATGGAGTGCCTGGTTCTACATTACTTCTAGATTCGCCTTCTTCAGGGTCGTATATATATCCACAAATTTTACATTTATATTTTTGAGCCATAAATTCACCCATAACTTTATTTAAATTTTATTAAATATTTTTTATATTTTAATATTAATAAATCTTGCAGAAATGATCTTTATTATGAGAATGAATATGAAACATTTAATAATTGTTTGATTAAGGATAATACTCATAGAAAGGTCTTTCCCATGATTATATTTCTCCTTTTAAACATTTAAACGATGCTTTAATTGGGAATTTAACTTATTCAATATATATTTTATATCCCAATTTTTTAATTTTCTCTTTAGATGTTTTATTTCGTAATTTATCTGTCACTCTGTAAAGTCTATTTTAGAATCCTTGAATTTATTTTCGATTTTATTTATCGAAATTGTAATTTCTTTTCTTGGTCTTGGTTACACAAAGCAGATAAATATTGGAAACGCAGAATCTGTTTTTTAACCTTTCAAGATGGTTCCTGTAACCCTCTTTATACCTAAAAGACAATTCTAGCAATATACCTTCCCTAAAAAGTTAAAAGTCCCTTAAGTCAAGGTACTTGGATGCAAACGTTATAATCTCATAAAACCATCTATTTTTTTTGGATTATCTTAATACTTCATTGAAACATTAAATGCAGCCACACAGCCTAAAACTACCATTCCTACATAAGGATCAAGGATGCAATAATAGAAATAGAAGTACTAAACTCCAACTGCATTATATAGAGACCAGTTTTTTTTAATTGGATAGATAAGCATCTGATCCTTTTAATAAACACTTCATAAAATGCTCCCAAATAGAAATAAATCAAAATTGGATAGTATATAATGATATGTTTAAAGTTTTTTTCCCCATTTAAAAAATTATTTTACAAGCAACACAGGAGCATCAACCGATTTAATGATATTTTCAGCCACGCTGCCAAGTAATAACCTTTCCAGGCCTTTTTTACCGTGAGTACCGATCACCACAATATCTACATTCATTCTTTTTGACATGGTTATTAAATCTTTAGCTGGATCGCCAAAGACAAGAATCTCATCCACTATTACGCCCTTTTCTTTGGCCTTTGTGCTGAGATTTTTTAATATACCTTTTCCTTCATCTTCAAGGACATCGTAGGGATATATGAGTTTTTCATCAATAACATAGACACCTACAATTCTTCCATCGTATTTACTGGCTAATGAAATTGCAATATCTTCAGCCCTTGCAGCAAATTCAGAACCATCAGTTGGAACCATTATTGTTTTAAACATATTTCACTCTCCTACCTTTTTCAGGTGATCGCCAATTACAAAATTCACTCCGCCTAAATGTAATACTGGTTTAACTTTTTCCACATCTAAAAGGCCTTCTTTTAGTATATTATCCTTAATACCCACATGCAAAACCTCTCCAACAATTATATCATGATCTCCTGCCTTTTTTATCCAGTGAACCTTACATTCAATTGCAGCAACACACTCTTTAATTTTAGGTGGGGTAACTTTAAGTGAGTCTGTCTGGGTTAAATTTGCCTTTTCTATCTCATTTACTCCCGGGGGAAATTTTTCTCCGGTTATCCAGAGCTGTTCTAAAATATTTGCACCTGGAATATTTACCACAAATTCTTCAGTTTCCATGATGTTTTTGTAGGTATGATGACTCGGAACCGATGCAAATGAAATTAATGGAGGATCCATTGAAACCGGCATTGTAAATGAAAAAGGGGCTGCATTTATCTCTCCATTTTTATTAATGGTAGTTACAATAATAGTTGGACGCGGTGCTAAAATTCTATAAGCATTTTCTATATCCATTTCTTTAAAACTCATTTAATCACCTTAAAATTATTTTCTTGTATTTATGATCATTAGATCTTACAAATTTTTAGATACATATATGTTGATTAAATGATTTAATTAATATTTCTTTACCAAAAGAAAGATTTAATTGATTTTTAATATTTTTATTTTCGCTGGAAATATAATACCACAAACCAAATTTTTAGCTGATTTAATTAAATATTATGGTATAAAAAGGCTAAATAATATATTAATGGCTTATTAAGTTTAATCATCCTCCAAATAATAAAATATAAACATTATAATTAAAATTAGCATAATTATTTATATACAGTATCAAAAGAATTTAAAATATTATCTAAAAATCAATAATTAATTCTGGAATTTTTCAATCATTAATGGGAGGTGAAATTGTGAATAGAAAAGCATTTACTGTTTTAGCAGTTTTATTCATGATTTTTGTTGGTTTACAATTCGTTGCACCCGTATCAGCAGCAAAATTAGTAGATAAATACTCCATATCCAAATATGATGAATATACTCATAATTGGTATAAAACTACATGGAAGGCCTACCAGTACAGATACAAAAATGGCAAACTAAATAACAATTTCATAAAAATCTACAGGACCGACTATGTTAAATATCCTAAAACCAGAATAATATGTTGCAGAAGACCATGATATACTCATCATTGCTAAAGTTTCAAAATCAACAGTAAAAATAACATGGATTTATGGGTCTACAACCTATGTATCCTACGAAAAAACCAGCTTAACCGCAGCAAGATACTACTGGAGAGTATTTAGACCTGAATTTGATGTATAGCCATCTTTTTATTCATTTCAAATTCTACAAATAAATGTCTTGATAAATTAATTTTTTTGTCAATTAGAATCAATTAACCAGTCAAATACTCAGCATTGCAATTTTGGAGGAATTCATCACAGAGTTTTTGAGGATCTCCATCACCAACAAGGATTCCATCATCGATCATTATCGCCCTGGTGGTAACTTCTCTAATGAAATCTACATGATGGCTTACCATAAGAATAGTGGTATTAAATCTTTTATTTATTTTTTTAAGGGAGTTTGAAACCATCCTTAAGGTTATAGGGTCAAGATCTCCAAAAGGTTCATCTAAAATCAATATTTCAGGATTTGATGTTAAAACCAGGGCCAGTGTAGCTCTTACCTTCTCTCCACCAGATAATTCATAGGATTTCCTATTTAATATGTCCATTGGCAGGTCCAAGGCTTCAAATACAGGTTCTGCATATTTTTTAACCTCTGTATCAGGGAAACTTGGAAATAAAGTATTTAAAATATCAGGTGTAAGACCTATTTTTTCCAGTCTAATTTTAGCTTCAGTTTCTGGAAGATCGGTTAGCTGGTAGAGAACATCAAGAATTTTATCGCTTATTCCCAGCTCTTTTGCAATATTCTTGGCTTCTGCCATTACGTATTCACCTTTAACTCCAAGCCTTACAGCTATTTGGTCTTTAACTGTTGCATGGTGAGTGAGTGAAAATTCCTGGTGCATAAAACCCAATTTTCTTCTTACTTCCATCCTCGGAATCCCCAGATCTTGCATATCAATCCAGTCATCCTTCAGTTTGAAGGAAACTTTTCCCGAGTCTTGAGCATCCAGACCGGCTATCATACGAAGCAGGACTGTTTTTCCAGCACCGCTTGGCCCTATTAATGATATGATTTCCCCCTTTTTAATGTCAAAATTGATATCTTCAATTTGAAGGGTATTCCCTCCTTTTACAAGGAAAAATCTTTTACATAAACCTTCAACTTTTATTATAGACTCACCAATATCTGATTCCCCTCTTAGAGGCTCAGAAGATTCCATTTTTTCTGTAAATCGAAGGATTATATCTTCTGCAATTCCTTCATCTATTATTTTACCGTTTTCCATGAGTACAAGCCTATCTGCAAGGTATTTGTGAACTTCAGGAAGGTGAGAAACAACAATTACCGTCACACCCATCTCTTTATTTATATTTTTAACAGCATCCAGAATCTCCTGTTTTGTTTTAGGACATGACATGGTGGCAGGTTCGTCAAGCAAAAGAACTTTAGGCTTTTTTGCAAGCTGCCTTCCCATTATCAACCTCTGTTTTTCACCGCCGCTTAAAACAGGTGCAAAATGGTTGGCCTTATGATCAAGGCCTACAACCTTCAATATTTCCATAGCCTCTTTTTCAAATTCAGCTTTAGCATCTTCAGGGTCCTGTATTGACTCATCACCATATTTTACGCCTGATAATTTCCTTATCACATTTTGTATGGCTGTTTCCCCCCATAGACCAAATGATCTCTGTAGATGAATTGCAGTTACCTTCTTAAGTTTGGTGATGTAATAGGCAGTTGAAATTGCATCCACTTCAACATCGTCGATAACGATCTGACCTTTTTCAAAGGATTCAACACCTCTAAGGATTCTTAAAAGGGTAGTTTTCCCTGATCCGCTTGTTCCAATTATTCCAACAATTTCACCATCATTAATATTAAGATTGATACCATCCAAAGCGTTGATTTCTTCACCGTTTTCCATTTTAAATGTTTTTGATAAGTTTTTCACTTCTATCATTGATCATCACCATTATTTAATAAAATCAGGTTTAATAGTGTATTTATAGTAGTATTATAATTATAGTACTTCTACATTTAAAAATGTTTAATTTTTATATATAAATGGGAATCTTTTGGCTTCTTTTAACATTTAATCATGAAAATGTAAATTATTAATTTAATCCTGGCCATTATATGATTTTTACGCAAATCTTACATCATAAACATTTAATTAATGAAAAAGTTTTTTAAATTTTTCAGTATATCATAATATCCTCATTTATTCTAAAATTTGATTTTGGTATATTTTCATCAGATTTAAACAAAATATTAAAATGAAAAGAACAAATGATTAAATGGTGATAAATTTGAGGGGATTACTTGTTGGAAGAATGCAACCAGTTCATAAAGGGCATCTGCAAGTGATAAAAAGTATTCTAAAGGAAGTTGATGAAGTAATAATCGGTGTAGGAAGCGCTCAGTTGAGTCATACATTAAAGGACCCATTCACAGCCGGGGAAAGGGTAATGATGCTAACAAAGGCATTAAGTGAAAATAGCATTTCTGCATCCAAATATTATATAATCCCCATTCAAGATGTTGCCTGTAATTCTATCTGGGTAGCACATATTAAGATGTTAACACCCCCATTTGAATATATCTACTCTGGAAATCCCCTTGTTCAGCGTCTGTTCGTTGAAGCAGCTTACAAAGTTACTGAACCTCCTTTGTTCAATCGAGAGATTTATTCAGGTACTGAAGTAAGAAGAAGGATACTGAAAGAGGAAGATTGGGAATCACTGGTTCCAAATTCTGTTATTGACGTTATAAATGAAATACAAGGCGTTGCAAGACTTAAACACCTATCTAAAAAAGAATAATTAATAAAAGATGATTATATGTACGTTAAAATCTTAAAAAACAATGAAGAGAATGTAACTTTATGTGATCTCATCACTCAAATAAAGAAAAGCCCAGAAATTGATAAATGTGGAGCAATTTTATCTTTTGAGGGAATTGTTAGAGGACTGGAAGAAAATAAAAGGGTTGATAAATTAATTCTAACCACTCCATCTATTGAAAAAACCCAGGAAGAACTTGAAAGGATCATAGAAGAAGTTAAAAATAAGTATATAGTAACAGAAATATCTGTTATTCATTATGTAGGGGAATTTTATACTGGAGACTCGCTTCTTTTAGTTGTTGTAGCCGGTGCCCACCGACTGGAAACAAGGAAAGCTTTAAAAGAATCTATTGAGAGAATAAAATACGAACTTAACTTTAAAAAAGAAGAATTTAGTGATGATGGAAAAAACATAATCATGTCCGGCGGATAGCCAAAATACCGCTTTTGGAGTGAATGATTTTGAAAATTATAAGGGATAGTGTTCATGGGAATCTTTATCTCGATGATTTTGAGATTAAATTAACTGATACTCCTCAAATTCAGCGTCTAAGACGTGTAAAGCAGCTTGGATTTACTAGTCTTGTCTATCCCGGTGCAAATCACTCTCGTTTTGAACATTCAATAGGGACCATGCACACAGCATCCATGATAGCTGAGAGTGTTGGATTAAACGATCATGAAAAAAAAATGCTTAGAATCTGTGCACTTTTACATGATACTGGGCATGGCCCCTTTTCACATGTTTCAGAAGGAGTTCTGGACACCACCCACGAGTATCTGACCTCTAAAGTCATCGAAGAGACAGAAATTAAAGATATAATATCAGAAAAGTTCGATCCTCAAGAAATAATAGATATAATCAACGGAAAAGGACGTTTCGGACAAGTAATGAGTGGAGAGTTAGATGCAGATAGAATGGATTACCTTGTAAGAGATTCTTATTATACAGGGGTTGCATATGGTACCATCGATATTGAAAGACTTATTCACTCCATGAAACTTGAAGATAATTTAATTATAGGGTCAAAAGGCGTACATGCTGCAGAATCAGCCCTTATTGCAAGATATCAAATGTATCCAAGCGTATATCAGCATCACACCACACGAATCATCAATTCAATGTTTAGAAGATGCATGAAATGGCTTTTTGAATCAGGAAAAATCCATCCAGAAAAAATCTACCTTTACGACGATGCCGATATAGTTTCAATTGCAAGGGCTCAAAAAGGCAGGGTAAAGGATGTTATTAATCGTTTAGATAATAGGGATTTATTAAAAAGCGTTTATTCAATAAAGCTCAGCGATTTAGAAGAACCCAGAGATGTTTTCAAAATTAAAGATTCCAAAATTAAAAAGATTGAAATGGAGATAGCAGAAGATCTGGGTTCACCTCCAGACTTCACAATTATTGACATACCAGAATATCCATTTTTCAATGAAATGAGTACCTTAATAGCCTATGAAGGAGAATATGTAAAATTAAGCGAAATATCAAGCCTTGTAAATGCACTTAAAAACGTACGTTTTAATTATGCAGATATAGCAATCTATATACCAGAAGAATACACTGATAAAGCTTCTGATTTCCCATTTGATAGCTATATCGAACTTACAATGCAAAAGAATATCAGAGATTGGCTTTAATTGCTATTAAAAAGGTGATAAAAATGATAGTTGTTGCAATTACCGGTGCAAGTGGAGTAATTTACGGAGTAAAACTCCTTGAAGTATTAAATGGCCTTGGAGAATATACTGCCCTTGTAGTAACCGAACCTGCTAAGATAATTCTTGAACATGAACTTGGTATTAAAGATGAAGAATTAAAAAAGCTTGCCAATGTCTATTATGATCCTGAGGATTTAACAGCATCCATAAACAGTGGATCATGTAGATTTAACTCCATGGTAATCGCCCCGTGTACGATGAAAACTCTTTCAGCCATTTCAATTGGTTACGCCAGTAATGCAGTGACAAGAGCCGCAGATGTAGTCCTTAAAGAAAGAAGGAAGTTAGTACTGGTTCCTCGTGAAACTCCACTTAGATCAATTCATCTTGAAAATATGTTGAAGATAAGCCATGAAGGAGGTATCATTCTTCCTGCTATGCCTGCATTTTATCATAAACCACAAAATATTGATGATATGGTTAATTTCATAGTTGGAAAAATACTCGATGTCTTAAAAATTGACAATCATCTCTTTAAAAGATGGCATGGAGAAAATCCTTAATTATATTAAAAGAGTAGTGTACATATGTTCCCAGATAGCGTATTTATAACTAAAGACAACATTCCAGGCCCCACAAAGGAAGAGATCAGATGCCTTGTGATATGTAAATCACAGGTATCAAAGAATGATGTGGTGGTGGATGTAGGTGCTGGAACGGGAGGATTAACCTTAGAATTTGCTAAAAGAGCACGTCTAGTTTATGCAGTTGATAAAAATATAGAGGCACTGCACCTGATTGAAAAAAATCTTAATAAACACGATCTATCTGAGAAGGTTAACCTCATAAATAAAAATGCTCTTAAAGCCCTGAGAGACATTGAAAATATTGATATTTTGATGATTGGAGGAAGCGGAGGAGATCTATCCTCAATAATAGAAAAAGGACATAAAAAACTTAAAAAAAAGGGTAGAATAATTATAACATCTATACTACTTGAAACTCCCATTGAAGCCATTGAAAAATTAAAGAGTCTTAAAATGGAGATTGAAGTAATAAACGTATCTATTTCAAAGGGAAATATAAGCAAAAGGGGAACCATGATGCTTGCAAATAACCCCATAACCATTATTACAGCAAAGAATGATTAACTTAAAAAACATTGGAGAAATTAAATGAAAAAATTGGGCTGGCGTGCTCGTTTAGGCCTATTACTGGTTGCTATATCCGTAATTCTTTATTTTAGCAATTATTTAATTTTTAGAGATTTAGAACAAACTCTCTTTTATTTAGATATTGAACTGGCATTTGTCCCCCTGGAAGTTCTTTTCGTTGTTTTAATTATAGAATGGGCAATAGGGGAAAGGGAAAAAAGAAATTTAATGCAGAAACTGAATATGGTCATAGGATCCTTTTTCAGCGAAGTAGGTAGGGACGTTATAAGCGGAATATCCAGTTTTGACCCGGATATTGAAAAAATAAGGAAAAATCTTATTTTGAGCGATTCATGGAGAAAAAAAGACTTCCTGGATGCAAGTAACGCAATCAAAAAGTTTGATTATTCCATTGATATTGGCAAGAACAACCCTGAGTCACTGACCTATCTTCAGGAACTTAAAACATTTTTAGTAGAAAAAAGAGAGTTTATGTTGCGTCTTCTTGGAAACCCAAACCTTCTAGAGCATGATACCTTTACAGACCTTCTCTGGGCCCTCTTCCACCTTACTGAGGAACTTGAGGGTAGAAAAGACCTGACAGATCTCCCTAAAGCAGACTACAGGCACCTTGCAGGAGATCTAGAAAGAGCTTACAGCCTTATTATTAAAGAATGGCTTCATTACATGAAGCATTTAATGGAAAATTATCCCTACATGTTTTCACTTTCAATGAGGACAAATCCATTTAATCTTGATGCAGAAGTTATTTTAAAAGACACCAATTAAAAAAATAAATTCATAGTATTGAAAGATTCAGGATTTATAAATAAAATAGGGTACATTTATAAACTATAAGATATAACTCCATTATAATATATTCATAAACAGAGAATGGGGATTTAATGAAGAGGTTAACATTAAAGCAGTATAGAAACATGGTTAGTTATATTTTAAATTATAAAAAATTAAACGGGAAAATGCCAGAACATGTTACCATCGAAAAATGTTTGATATTAAAAGAGGATTACATCGACATGATGGAAAGGGTCAACAAGTTCATACTGGAAATGGGTCGCAATCCCAGGACGGTTGATATAGGAACTACAGAGACTCTTTTTAATTACTGAAAAAAGGTTATAAAAAAAAATTTAAATGTATTAAATTACATTATGTTTCTGCAGAAGCATTAATTCATCAGTATTAAGCTTTTTACCATCTTTAAACCTCTGATATATATCTTCTGCCAATTCCTTTTCTTCTTTATTCTTCTTCATAGATACTTCGCTTTCATATGTTCGATTTTTAGACTTGACCTTATCCAGTCTTTTATTGATCTTGCGAATGTAACCTAAGATCTGTTTTACTTTATCATGCTTTTTAGATGCATTATTTTTAGCTTTTATAAACTTATTATGTGCCTCATCAGCTTTGGCCCTTATATCGTCTATCTGCTTGAAGTACTCCACCATCTTTTCATGGGTGACCTGTGCCTCTTCAGAAAACTCAACCACTTTATCATGGTACGATTCTGATTTTTCCTTGAGCTCAAGAGCTTCCTTCTGGATTTTCTCGTCTTCATTCATATCCTGTAGTTTTTTCCTTAAATCAGTTACTTTATTAACAAGCTCATTTTCTTTTTTTATGTTGAGCACCCTTGTCTCAATGGTTTTTTCCAGTCTTTTTATTTCATTTTCAAGGTTAATTCTGTCTTTTTTGCCTGATGCCCATTCCATTTTCTTAAGTTCCTCGTTGGTTTTATCCCTGAGCTTTTTGTATTTTTTAACTTCTTTGTTTGTCTGGTCACGCTTATCTCTGTATTCAATTGCATAATCAAGATTTTCTTTTATACTTGCATTTAAACTGTTTCTTAACCCCCTCTGTTCATTTGCTTCAGAGTTTAGATCATCTCGAATTTTGATAATTTCCTTAAGCTTTTTTTCGCAATTACGTTTTTGGTCAAGGAGTTTATCGAAACTTTCTTCATCTTCTATGGCCTGGGAAAATTTGTCGACTTTAATTTCTTCAAAATAGGGTAAAAGTTCCCTTAAATCTCTTTTTTCAATTACTAAATCAGCCATTTCCATTAAAACAGGTTTTGCATTGAAAGCTATCCCCAGTTCAGCCAGTTCAAGCATAGAAATGTCATTAGCACCATCTCCAACTGCGGCGCACTCATCAGCAGATATTTTCTCCATCTTCATTATTTCATTTAAAACATCTGCCTTAGAACCATTTACAAGAGGTCCGCTTACCTCACCTGTTAATACTCCATCTTCTTCATGGAGAACATTAGAAAAAGCGTAGTCAAGACCCAATTCTTCTTTTAAGCGGTTTGCAATTATTTCAAAACTGCCGCTTATTGTTGCAATTTTGTAGCCTCTTTTTTTAAGCTCTGCAATGGTCTCTTCAGCACCTTCCATTAGGGGAATGCTGTAAACGACCTCTTTTACATTGCTAACTGATATTCCTTTAAGCAGTGCAACCCTTTCTTTTATGGCAGTTTCAAAATCGATCAATCCTTCCATTGCTTTTTCTGTTATTTCTGCTATTTCATTTTGAATTCCTACAATTTTGCCAATTTCGTCTATGGCTTCACCATCAATTAGGACATTATCTAGATCAAAGGCTATGAGTTTAATCAAAAGATCACCGATATTAAATCAAATTATGGAGGTTATATTAAATCCAATTCTCCTAAGCGTTCCTTGGTTTTTTCAACCCCAAGTTGAGCGTCTTCAAAGCTTTTTGCACCAGTACATACTACTTTTCCAGAACCAAAAAGGAGTAAAACTACTTTAGGATCTTCAAGTCTGTAAACTAAACCAGGGAATTGCTCTGGTTCATATTCTGTATTCTCTAAATCTAAAGCCACAGCTTCAAGGTTCAATGTTTTTCCAAGGTTGGCTGAAGCTACGATGTTTTGAATTTTAATTTCAAATTCTTTAGGTATCTCTGGATCCAGGGTTCTCATCTTATCCACAGTTATATGAATTGCTTTAATGGAGTCTTCTATTGATTTTGCTCCTGTACATACCAGTTTTCCTGATCCAAATATAAGAGCAGCAGTTTTTGGCTCTTTAAGTTTATAAATTAATCCTGGGAAATTTTCTGAATTGAATTCAACACCTTCAAGCGCTGGAGCTACCTTTGGAAGTTCAATGGACTTCCCAAAAGCTGCAGAAGCCACGATATTTTCAACTTTGATTTCTACGTTCGACAAATATATTCCTCCAAATTTCGTTTATTAAAATATAAAAAGATGATTTTTACTGCACCTGTAGTTGATCAAACTGTAAGTAATAATTTTGAAATTATATCCAAAAATATAGCTTATTTCTATAAAATGACCATCATTGCTCAATACTATATTTCAATGTAATTATATATAGACTATATACAGTTTTTTTGAGTTCAACTAGTTTATATTATTTATAGTAGATAAAATTTATTTATATATGTTTCTTAAATCTACTTAAATGTATATAAAGGTAGCACCATGATTAGTCCCAAAGTTTATCGTAAACAAATTGATGATCTGAAAATAGAGGGCATGATCGTAATTGCCGAAAATTCTGAGGAAGCCTCTAATTTGCTGGGTATACTTGAAAATCTGGAAAAGATACTGGTTAGAATCAGAGTAAACGTTCGAATGGATATCAGGGCAATTAGAAGAGAGTACATAGAAAAAATAAAAAATACTGAAAAATCTAATAAATGGATTGAAAAGAACAAACTCAAAGAAAAGAAATATCTGGTAATAGAAAGAGGTTTGAAGTTAGCATCTTACGAAACCATTGAAGATACCATTGAAGATTATTTATTCCAGATTAAAAACGCCAAAGTATACCTTAAAAGCGTGATTCGTGAAGGGGAAGATTAATATTCAGGTGGTGTTACCGTTATAGAGGTTGAGGTTAAAGCCCACATAGATGAATTTGATAATGTTAAAGTCAAATTAGATGAAATTGGCGCAGTTAAATCGAAAAGAGAGCATCAGGAAGATATTTATTTTAATAACACCCAGTTAAGAGATTTTGAAAAAACAGATGAAGCTTTAAGAATTAGAACCACAACTATTGAAGGAGATAAAAGGGTGATCCTTACTTACAAGGGCGCAAAGATGGATGCAATAAGTAAAACACGTAAAGAGATAGAAGTGGAAGTGGAAGACTCTGAAAATACAGAATCCATACTTGAAAATCTTGGATTTAAAGCAGTTGAAAGGATTAAAAAAGATAGAACCACATATTTATTTAATAAATTCATCATAACCCTTGATGATGTTTATAAAGTTGGAAAATTTGTGGAAATAGAAAAGGAAGTCGCTGAAGGCGAAGATTTTGAAGACACCCTGGATAAAATTTTTGAAATATACAAAAAAATTGGTATAGAAGAGGGTTTTGAGAGGAGATCCTACCTCGAACTCCTTGGAATCTATAACCCAGACACACAATAAACCAATCCATTAAAAATGAAGCTTTTAATTTTGTTTAAAACTATAATTTAAGATATTTTGGATAGATCCTCATTATTTACTGGTATTAAGACATAAAAAGCTGTAATTAATAACATATACATAAGATATTAAAGATAATATTTTTATAAATAAAAAAACAAAATAAAATCAATCTAAAGAAATTTAAATTTTGGTTAAAACTAATGATTATTTTAATAATAGGGTGGGAATGGTTTGAAGTATTTTGTCAGTCCTTTTAATAACGATGCAAAGGTTAAATTTCCAGGAAAAATCACCATATACGACACTACAATGAGAGACGGTGAACAAACTCCTGGAGTGTGTTTAAGAACGCCAGAAAAGCTACAAATAGCAAGAAAGCTTGATGAGATTGGAATACACCAGATAGAAGCAGGATTTCCCATAGTTTCAGGCGAAGAGAAAAAATCAGTTAAAGCCATTGTAAAAGAGGATCTAAATGCGGACATACTGGTTCTATCAAGGACCAAAAAAGAAGACATAGATACAGCAATAGACTGCGATGTGGATGGTATAATAACCTTTATGGCCACTTCAGAACTCCACCTGAAGCATAAACTTAAAATGACCCAGGAAGAGGCACTGAATATTTGCATGAAATCCATAGAACATGCAAAGGATCACGGCATCTTTGTGGCTTTTTCAGCAGAAGATGCAACCAGAACTGATTTAGGATTTTTAAAGAAGATATACAATCGAGCAGAAGAATACGGCGTTGAACGGGTACATATCGCCGATACTGTAGGTGCGATTAGCCCTCAAGGCGTTGGTTACCTGGTAAGGGAATTAAGAAAGGATATAAATACAGAAATAGCAATGCATTGTCACAATGACTTTGGTATGGCCATTGCAAACTCCATTGCAGGTCTTATTGCCGGAGCAAGTGCAGTATCCACTACAGTTAATGGAATAGGGGAACGTGCCGGTAACGCGTCTTTAGAAGAACTTGTCATGAGTCTTACTCTTATTTATGGATTGGATTTAGGTTTTAAACTTGAAAATTTTTACAAACTTTCAAAACTGGTGGAAAAACTTACCAATGTATCTGTACCTGAAAATAAGCCCATTGTAGGTAGAAATGTGTTCAGGCATGAATCAGGAATCCATGTAGATGCGGTTATTGAAGAACCGCTGACCTATGAGCCATTCTTACCTGAATTAATCGGCCATCACAGACGGATAGTTCTTGGAAAACATTCAGGATGCAGAGCAGTTAAAGCTAAGCTCGATGAATGCGGAATTGAAGTTACAAAGGATGAACTCTGCCAGATTGTTGAACAGATTAAGAAAAGCAGAGAAAAGGGTAAATACATTAACGATGAACTTTTCAACAAGATCGTGAGGTCTGTGAGGGGTCTTGCAGATTTATAGTTGATTTTAAATCTATGGTTTGATCATATGAATATCACCGAAAAAATACTTTCAAGGGCAGCAGGGAAAGATTCAGTAAGTCCTGGAGAAATCATTGAAGCAAGTGTAGATTTAGCAATGAGCCACGACGGAACGTCCCCTCCCACCATAAATACCTTTAATAAAATCGCTGATAAAGTCTGGGATCCAGAAAAAATTGTAATTGTTTTTGATCATAATATCCCTGCAAATAATATCGGTTCTGCGGAATTTCAAAAGGTTACCAGAGATTTTGCCAAAAAGCAGGGCATTAAAAATATATATAGCCATGGAGAGGGGATATGTCATCAGGTGCTTCCAGAGAGGGGTTACATTAAACCAGGGACCGTTGTAGTAGGTGCAGATTCACACACGTGCACCTATGGAGCCTTTGGAGCATTTGCAACAGGTATGGGCGCGACAGATATTGCAATGGTCTATGCCACAGGTAAAACATGGTTTATGGTGCCTGAAGCCTTCAAAGTAAATATAAACGGAAATTTGAGAGAATTTGTAACTGCAAAGGATGTAATACTCAATGTGGCTGGTGAAATTGGATCATATGGAGCCACCTACAAATCTCTGGAGTTTCACGGCGAAACAATAGATTCAATGGATGTTTCAGGACGGATGACCATCTGTAACATGGCTATTGAGCTTGGAGCCAAAAACGGTATCATGGAACCAAATGAAAATACTCTTAAGTACCTCAAAAACATAGAAGTATGCGATTTTGAGGTAGTTAAATCAGATAAAGACGCAGATTATGAAAAAGAGTATTTATTTGATGTAAGTGATATGGAACCCCAGATATCATGTCCAAGTGACGTGGATAACGTTTCTGGAATATCTAAAGTAGAGGGAACATCTATAAACCAGGCATTCATTGGATCGTGCACCAACGGAAGACTTGAGGATTTGAGGATTGCGGCAAAGGTGCTTGAAGGTAAAAAGGTGCATGAAGATGTAAGACTAATTATAGTACCCGCATCAGCAAATATTTACAAAGATGCCATGAGGGAAGGTATCATTGACACATTTATAGATGCTGGAGGTATAGTTTGTAATCCGGGATGCGGACCGTGTCTTGGAGCCCATATGGGAGTTTTAGGAAAAGAGGAGGTGTGTATTTCCACCACTAACAGAAACTTCGTTGGCAGAATGGGAGACCCTGAATCATTTTTATACCTTGCAAATCCGGCAGTTGCAGCTTATTCAGCGGTATTTGGAGAAATCAGGAATCCTCAGAATGAATAAATCTATGACTACCACCATCATAACGCCCATCTTTCATTGAAAAAGCCGGAGAAACTTTGTTTCTTCGCAGCAAAAACAAAGCTTTCCAGGCCCCGCTCAAAAACAAGCATGATCTCTGATTTGATGCTCCAGAATTCATGAATTTTGAGAGTTTTTTCGCTCTAAAGAAGAATCACACTAAAATCATTATGACCACAATAATAAATGTAATGGAAAAGATAAATGAACTGGAAAAAGACTTAGGACATCTTTCAAGCGCACAAAAAATACTTCTTGCAACAGACGGCTCGATAACAACTATACTGGACGTCTTAAAAGGACATATAAATGTAAATACGCTCATCCAGGAGTTTCGAGAAGCGGATGAAGAGTCTGCAAAGGAGTTATGCATCAAAAAAAAGGATACCATAAATTACAGAGCAGTAATTATGAGCCATAAGCCAGAAAAGCCCTTAATACATGCTATATCCCTAACTCCACTTAATAGGCTTAATAACGACTTCAAAGAAGATTTACTAAAGGCAGATATACCCATCGGCCGGATTTTAAAGAAATACAACATAGAATCAAGAAGGGAAGTGACCCATATCGGCGCAGAAGAACCAGATGAGGAGCTTAAAAAAATATTCAAAACAGATTCATTAATGCTCACCAGAACTTATAACATTATCTACAGGGATAAGGTGCTTATAAGGATAAAAGAAACTTTCCCCTATGAAATGTTTAGAGAATAATCCTAAATTGAGGCGATATAAATGGGATTGAAATTCAGAGATATTGCATCTGCTCATGAAATAAAACTCAACGAATTAAAGGGCAAAACAGTGGCCTTAGACGCTGCAAACACAATCTACCAGTTTTTAACAAGCATCAGACAGATGGACGGCACGCCGCTCATGGATCACAATGGAAATATCACCTCTCACTTCAGCGGAATCCTTTACAGAACCTCTTCACTTGTAGATAAAGGAATAAAACCAGTATATGTGTTTGACGGCAAACCTCACCTTCTTAAAAAGAATACTCAAACTGATAGACGACAGATAAGGGAAGAAGCAGAAATAAAATGGAAAGAAGCCATTGATGAAGGTAGGATAGAAGATGCACGTAAATTTGCGGTGCGTTCATCCAGAATGTCGTCTGGAATCGTTGAAGGATCCAAAACTCTGCTGGAATTAATGGGAATCCCCTACATTCAGGCGAAATCCGAGGGAGAAGCCCAGGCCTCATTTATGGTTGAAAAAGGAGACGCCTGGATCGTTGCCTCACAGGACTACGACTGCCTCCTGTTTGGGGCGCCGAGAATGCTTAAAAACATCGCTGTTCGAGGCCCAAGGTCACGTTTAGAGATAATCTATCTAAATGAAGTTTTAGAAGAAAACGGATTAACTCGCGAGCAGCTCATTGACGTTGCCATTCTCGTTGGAACCGATTTTAATCAGGGGATAAAAGGAGTTGGAGCTAAAAAAGGTCGAAATCTCGTTAAAAAACATGGCGATGTTTACAGCGTGCTGAAGCATCTTAAGACTGATATGGATGTTGATCCCCAGGAAGTTAGAGACATATTTTTAGACCATGACTTCATCGAAGATTATGAGGTGAAATGGGATAAACCAGATAGAGATGGATTAATTGACTTTTTATGCGAGAAGCATGATTTTTCAGTGGATCGTGTTGTTGGAGCTCTTGATAAGTTGAAGAAGTTAAATCCTGCACAGAAAAGCCTTGAACAATGGTTTGGTTAATAAAATTTAAACCCGAGAAGAACTAAACGTTGTATTTATATCAGTTTCTAAATACTTTCAGTATGAAAAATAATTACAATAAAAGTGCTTTAATTTTAGTTGTAATGGGAATTGTTCTTTTTGTTATTAATGTTGTAGATGTTTTTTTAGGGTATTATAAAACACATGGGAAAGGATTACAAATTATAGGACTATTTTTTATCGTCATTGGAATAATAATCTGGAAAATCCAGTTGAAATGAAGCAGGAACTGATAAAATAACTGAAAAAATTAAGATATAAAAAATAAGAGTTAAAAATTTTAAGTTGAAATTTACCTTTATTCTCTGACCAATGGATGACTTAAACACCTGATACTTCCCCCAAATCCAGATACGTCTTCCATTGGAACGGTTTCAACTTTTACCCCTCTCTGCTTTAATTTTTCAATTAATCTGGTGTGTTCTGCACCTATTAAAATCTTGTTTTCATCAAGACACATTGTATTGCACCCTAATGCATGAGCTTCCCAAGAAGTAGCCTGAATAACTTCCCAACCATCTAAAATTTCAGGCAATCCATTTAAAAATCCACCCGCATAACATGTACATAAACCCGGCCGGATAATGGAAAGAACACAGTCAAGATGCAGCCAATTTCCTTTAAGAGGAATTTCATGGATATTAAAACCCTCTGGTTTTAAAATCCTACTTAACCACATTATGCCGGCCTTATTAGACGCTAATCCTGAATTTCCAACAAGTATATTCTGCCCCATGACAAAGATATCTCCACCTTCTAAAAACGGGCCAGGGCCATCTGAAGTCATTGTTGGTTTAACAGGTAAGGGTTGAGGCATTGAAATATATTGAACTTCTGGATCTTCTGCTATTTTTTTCTGTAAAATTTCACGAATCCCGAAAATTTCCTTACGCCTGTAAGGAGTTTTTAAACCCAATTCAATAACTGTTTTACCCACTACAAGAACCGGATCTCGCACAAATGCAGATTCTCCTCCAACTGCTAGATAATCAAGAAATTGATCTTCGTCAAGTGTTAAAGAACGAGCTTGATAAACTTTTACCCCTTCTTTTTCATAGGTTTTAACTAACTCCTCCACCTGGCTTTTAATTTTAATGAATAAATTCGGAAAAACATCTTTAATGTTTATTCCTTCATATTTTTGGTAAGCGCTTTTCATTTCTTCGCCCAGATACATACACTGAGAATGAGTTAAAGGAGGAAACTTAGCATTATCTGATACACATCCAACAATGACCTCCTTTAATCTACCCCACTCACTGTAAACACCAATAGAACTCATATTTCTTATCTTTGGATTTATAAAGATAAATTTCTTTTTATCTTATACAAGGTTACAACTATTAAGAAAGAAGTCATCCCAAAACTCTCCATAATATTAAAACGCATGCTAAGCGTGCTAATCCGAGATATGATTCTTCTAATACCTCGTATCGAGGAAATATCTTTCTAAAGCATTCAAAAATCATAGATTTTTGATGCCACAAACCGTAGGTTTGTACGGCCTTCTATCCAGCTGAAAAATCTTTCAACTGCACATCTTCTCTTGTAAACTTCTTGATCGAATATTTTAGGTCTTCCTGGTTTTTGTTTTTTCTTATTTCTTTTATTTATGGCTATGTTGGATTTTATACCTCTTTTCCGGTTGTAAATTCTTATTTCATTTGAATCGTAGGCAGCGTCTGCCACAATTATAGTTGGCCTGGTTATGGGTCTTCCTTGAGATATTTTAATCCTGAAACCGTCCATGGTCGGTTAGTAGAGTCTGGAATCATGCACATTCGCTGGAGACACGATCATCGACAGATACCGGCCGTTTGCATCGGTTAAAGTGCTTACTTTAATTACTTTCACTTTCTTATCCCCATCGAACCCTATCAAACCCCTTTTTTAGCAGGACCATCTTTAGTATCCACAAAGGACCGTGATAAATCTATTTTCCCGGTTTCATAACCTTCAGATAAGAGAATTACAAATATTTTATCGTATACTCCTTCTTTAGACAATTTAAGGTGTAATCTGTGCACGGTAGACTTAGCCCTCAAACACGGAGTGTTTGGGGCATCGAAAAACCTGCAGGTTTTCGAATGCTCCATACTCCCTGGGAACTTCCACCCACCTACAACCAGTATAAAGAACGTACAAAATTCCATTAAATGTTTTTCTCAAATCTGCTCTTGGCCCTACCAGTTTTAGGCTTTTGACGAGGCATATAATATCTAATTCTCCTCCAAAGCTCATCATCAACTTCTTTAAATGACATAAATTTTAATACATTTTCAGTTCAAACATACATTTGGGATCACCTTAAAGTAAATAATATGAGTTTAGAGTCAAAACAGCCGTGGTTTATCAAGAAACCTAAAATAGCCACAAAGAAGAATTTTACACGAAAGCTCATTTGAAAACTAATTTTTACTAAAAATAAGAAAATAATTGATGAATACAACTTAAAAAAGGTTTATGGAGTTATAATTTTTTTAAATCAGTTTGAAACTAAATGTATTGTAGTTAATTGCAAAAGTTTTTAGGCTGTTAGTTCAATGAAGGCCTGTAAAAAAAACATCCTTTAAGCGCATCATAAATTCAAAGAAAATTGAAAGCTCCAGGAATTGGATTTAATCCACTTATCTGGTATTATCTGATAATCATAACTTTAATTATCTATGCACATGACTATATGTCCCAAAATACAATTAGATAATATGGAAATATTAAAAAAATTTTCAATTGAACCTAATGATTCCCATCTTTTCGAACTGGCCTTTATTCATGAGACCTATTCCCATGAAAACAAGGTGGAAGGACATTATGAGAGGTTAGAATTTTTAGGCGACGCCGTTCTGGACCTCATAATATCTGAATATTTGTATAATACCTATCATGACTTAACTGAAGGCCAGCTAACCCGTATACGCTCCAATTACGTTTGTAAACAGGCACTATATGCTTATTCAAAGAAGTTAGGGCTGGAAAAATATATTAAATTGGGTAGTGGTCTTGAACTAAGCAGAAGAGAAATTGATTCTGTTATCGCAAATGTGTTTGAATCCTTTGTTGGAGCATTGTACCTAGATCAGGGCCTTGAAGTGGCCAAAGAATTTCTTTATAAAACAGTTATACCCCACATAGAGAATGAAGAAGTCTTTTTTTATGATTATAAATCCCAGTTAAAAGAATTATGCGATCAAAAATATCTTGATGTTACCTATGAGCTGATTGAAGAAGAAGGAGAACCACATAATAAAACATTCACCATGGCAGCCATGATTAACGATAAAATTTGTGGAATAGGCAGTGGTGGAAGTAAGAAAGAAGCAGAGCAAAATGCCGCCAAAACTGCCCTGAACAATTTTTAAATCCATTGATTTTTACTGTATATACTTGATCATGGATAATTCTGTGCCCCTTCCCCTGATATTTTCCAGTTCTTTATCCCATAGCTCCTTAATTTCATGATAGATGTGGTTGTAAAATTCATCCAAACCTTCTCCTGTATCTTCTTCTATTTTGAACTTCTCATTGGATTCCCTACCATATTTTACCATAAACTGGCTGTCTGCTTTTTTAATTAGAAGTGTGCTCCTTATATTTTCCCGCGGACAGACTTTTTAAATTCCATATAACTCAGTTCCAATACTATCTGCCAAAATCACCCTTTCCAGGTGCTGTTGCACGTGTATATTGTGACTCACGTTGGATCGCTCTCTTTATCTGGCTGGTAGTAATTAACCTGTTCTGGAGGACACACTAAACAATCTACAAGCCTCCTTACCCTTTTTTTCCTAAATTCCAGACTTTCGGTCTCATAATGGAAATATCTCTCCCGGACATTTGCAAAACCTTCGCAGAGTTCTCAAATCTGGTTCTTCTATTAACCTTTAAATATTAATAAAAATTAATATTTCAGTATTATTATAGATTTTAAAAATATACATAAAGTAAACAATCTTAAAAAGAGCATAAAATCTTTAAATATTAATTAGGTAACTTATTCAATTTAATGAAGTTGAAGATCTTAAAAATTAAAGGGAATGATATTTACCCTCGCTTAAAAATGGGACTGTAAGGTTAACCGGTGTTGAAAAATTTTCAATTTTTCACAGTGAAAAATCCCTGATTTTCACATGCTGGAGTCAATATTTCATATTCGTTAATTATTGTTTTCAGTAGACATATCAAGTCAAAAATATTTCAACAAATCTGCTCAACCCCAATAACTTTACAACCCCGTAAATATTAGTTATATATTT
>DAVZ01000060.1 GCA_002505765.1 Methanobacterium sp. UBA176
ATTTAAGGAGGGAAGCTTTATTAAAGTTGTTAATGGTATTTTAAACAGCCAATTAAAGGTTAAAAGGCGTGGTAAGGCTACAATTCTCATTGATTCAACTGATTTATCTTTGGAATTTCAAATCAAAGATTTGCAAACTTGAAAAATCTTCGATTTTCAAGATTTGAATTTTCACCGCAGGAAAATCACTAAAAAATCATTGGGAGATAAAGACGTGAAATGGGCTTTCAGCTCATTTAAAGGGCCATTATATAGGTTTTAAACTCAAAATAGCCTTAGATTACCGTACTATGCAGCCTCTGGCATTTTTAATCCATTCAAGATCACCCCACGATGCACAAATCTTTGATCAAATACTAAAAGAATTAAAAAACAGGTGTTTAATCCGTAATGGAGATACATTAATCTTTGATAAAGGCTATTACAGTTATGATAACTATGTAAATGGAATTTTACATCATAAAATCGTTCCAATAATTTTCCCTAAACACTATTTCAAATTAAAAAAAGTATTAAAGGAATTAAACTACCCATTAAACTGTTTTAAAGGATCCACGATTAAAAAGAACGTTAAAAAACTTTATGAACGATTAGTAAGTGAATTTAAATTAAAAATTACCAACTGGAAGCGTTTAAAACATGTACGGGGATTAGTAGAAGACTGGAACAAATTAACCAAAAAAACATTGAACATGGACAAAATACACCGTTATACAAGACTTTCTGTCACTAAATACGTTGCAATTAATGCACTTTTAGCAGCACTCATCATACTGCAAGGCTACAACTCAAAAGAAGCCATACAACACCTCTCTGAATGGTAAAAAATAGAGGGGGTTAATATTTATTATATTACCTTCTAAAGAAAAAAGGGATTATTATATCTGGATTTTTGATAATAATCAATTTGTGAAAATGCCTTAAAAAGAAGAAATTATTCAATAATGGTTATAGCTTTCATAGGGCATGAACCAGTGCAGAATCCGCATCCAATACACAAATCGTTATCTATTCCCACGCTCCAATCTTCTTCTATGCATATTGCTTTAACTGGACATAATGAAACGCATGCACCACAATCAACGCATTTTTCGTCGTCTCTTTTTAAAACTTTTTTAACCGGGTCAACATGTATGCCACGGCTTTCAATATATTCAACGCTCTCGTTTACATGCTCGCCATCGATTTCAATGAGCATTTTACCTCCTTTAGGAGTTATATCGGCCCTCAATATATTAAAGCTTATGTTAAATTTCCTCATAGCGTCAGAAATAATGGCTTTGTTTACTATATCCGGAGAAAACTTGAACCATACCCTCATAAGGACACCTCATTATCATTTTCTGCAGTTTCACCAATTAAACGGGATATATCTTCTGCAGTAATCATTCCTTTTACTTTATTCTCCTTGTCAACAATAGGAAGCCCTGATATTTCATATTTGTCTATTCTACGAGCAATTACATCAACAGGCTCATCTTCCCTTGCAATTATTACCTTTTTAGTCATTACATCCTTTAATCTCGCTTTACCTTTAGCTATAGCATTTGCTATGTCCCATGATGTCACTATCCCCATAAGTTTACCTTCATTATTTACAACAGGCAGATGGTTAATGTTGTTTTCAACCAATTTTCTGGCAACATCGCTTATTTCCTCTGTAGGATATGCAATTATCACAGGTTTGCTTTCTATGTTCTTTATAAGGATAGAAGGCTTTTTAATTTCAAGGGGATTGAAAGTGTATCCCTTAGAAGGAATAAGATTAACAGGTTCTGTAAGGAAGAATTTTCCGCTACTGATCCATTTTTTAAGTTCTTCAGCAACTTCAACAGCCTTTTTATATGATGAAAGTGGAGAAGTTTTAATTTCCATACCATCAATTTCAATTTTCCCAGTTTTAAGTTCTTTATAATTGGTTTCCTTTAAAACAGGACGGTTTCGTCTTCCAATACCATAATCAAAAACCCTGCAAGTTATCTCCTCATCACTTATGGCGGTTCTTTTTGCTATTACTTGGTTTAATATAGGAATTGGTATTCCAGCACCAATGTAAAGTGTTGGACCGTATTTTTGCATGGTGGCGCCTCTAACAAAGTCGCTGTTCATCTTTTTCATGTCACCCATGAGCATTAATGTTCCAGAAGGACTAACAGGCACATCATTTACACGCTCTCCTTCAGTAGCATGTTGTGTTCCTTCTCCAAGCACGTAACCTTCACCTCCGCAGAGGAATATCCTTGTTCCAAGCCCTATTGTTTCAAAATAAGGATCATTAAGGAGAGGACTTAATTGTCCTGCACTTGAATAGCTTATATTACCGTAATTAGGGAGTAAAGTACCCATATATGTATAAAGGGTTTCATCTGTTGAATTGGTGGCAACAGCGTAATTTTGATAGCAGTTTCTTGGGTTTACCATAGTTGCATGATTCAATTTATCAATGTCAATAATGGTTTCTATTTCTTTTCTTGGATAACAATCGGTTCCATAGGCCTCTACAACCAGCTCTATTTCCTTGCCTTTTATAAGGTCTTCGATTAGATGCGCTCCGCCATAATCCATCCCTATTTGAGGATTTCTGTTTAATTGGGTAGCACCTATATATGCATCAACAGCTGCAAGCCCAGAATAAGCCTCAACATTGTTTAAAAATGTTCTGTTCATTTTAATAGGAGGATCAGAATGTCCAAAGTTTAAAAACGCTCCTGAAGAACACATCGCACCGAAAGTACCTGTAGTTACAACATCTACTTCCTCTGCTGCAGTTTCTACGCCATTTTCTTTGACGTATTCTGTCATCTCTGCAGCGGTTAACACTAAGGCATCGCCATTTTTAATTTTCTGGTTAATCTCTTTAATTGTCTTCATTCGAACACTTCCAGTGCTTTATTTATAGAATAAGTATCCTTTTTAATTATAAAATACAGAATTAAATTAATTCTTGTAGATTTCTGTTTAATCCAGCAGATTTATAGCCAATATAATTCTTCTTCCTATCTAAACTGAAGCATTATGATTTGCTCTAATGTTTTATATAATTAAATTTTTTTCAGTATATACTTTTACTTTAATCAGTCTATAACGATATATTACAAGAAGATCATAATTAATAGGTGTAAATAAATTTAAATTCATTATTTAGAGATTAAACATTAAAATAATGCTTTCTAAAAATTATAAATGTTGATAATATGGCAAATCAGTTAAATAGTGATTTATTTAAAAGTATGCTCAATAAAATAGAAAAAAAAGTGGATTATGCTGATTTTAGAGTTAGTGACAGTCAGAATACATCCATTACCATGAAGGATGGAAAGATTCAAGAAATAAGATCAGGGTCTGACTTTGGAAGCGCCATTCGTATTTTAAAAGACGGAGCCTGGGGCTCTGCATTTACAACAGACCTGTCAAAAATGGATGAAATGATAGAAACTGCCCTTAAACTCTCCGGCGCTTTAAAAAGTGACGTTCAACTGGCAGAAGTTCAACCTCATGTTGATGAAGTAAAGTTAAAAGCTAAAATAAGGCCTGTAGATGTTTCAATTGAAGAAAAAAAGGAAATAATGACTGAAGCTAACCATGCAGCCACAATACCAATGGTTGTCAGTACCACTGTAAGTTATGTGGACGCAGAGGGAAGCAATCTTTTTTTAAGCACCGAAGGAGCTTCTATAAAAACAGAAGAATCAAGGGTAGCCTTATTTTTAAATGCTGTAGCAGCTAAAGAAAATATTATTCAGTTTGGACATAACAGTACCGGTGGCGCACGTGGATTTGAAGTACTCCAGAGGGAAGATATTGAAAAATTCGGAAGAAAAGCAGCAGAAAAGGCAGTAAGGCTTTTGGATGCCAGTTCACCACCTTCAGGGAAATTTCCAGTAATAATGGATTGCAAACTTTCTGGCGTTTTCATTCATGAAGCTCTGGGCCATGCTTCAGAGGCTGATTTAATTTTACAGAATGATTCAATATTGAAAGACAAAATGGGGACACAGATAGGATCCTCTCTTGTTACAATAGTAGATGATGCAAGTATGGATGCTTTTGGATATTATCCTTATGATGCAGAGGGAGTAAAGACAGGTGAAAATGTGCTGGTTGAAAAGGGTAAATTGGTTTCCTTTTTAAGTTCCAGGGAAACTGCTTCCAAGTTGGGCATTTCATCATCTGGAAATGCCAGATCTAAAGTGGGAGATCAGCCTATTGTCAGAATGAGTAATACCTATCTTAAACCTGGCGATTTGGATTTTGAAGAATTAATTGAAGATATATCTCATGGAATATATCTTAAAGGTTCAAGGGGAGGCCAGGTGGATACTGGAAAAGGCATTTTCCAGTTTAATGCTGCAGAATCATTTAAGATTGAAAATGGAGAAGTAGAGACTCCTTTAAGGGATGTTTCTTTATCTGGTAATATTCTTGAGATTCTCAACCATGTAACTGGCCTTGGAAAAGACTTTAAAATGAGCCAGGGATTCTGTGGTAAGGCAGGTCAGGCAGTTCCAGTTGGAGATGGAGGACCTCATGTAAGGGTTAGTGAAGCAACTGTAGGAGGATCAGGCTAATTTATGAATTAATTTTTAAGGGGGTAGATTGATGATATCGGAAAAAGAAGGAAAATTTTTGGTAAAACTTGCAAGAGAATCTATAGAAATGTATATAAGAGATAGAAAAATCATTGCTGTTCCTGAAGATACTCCAGAAACCCTTAAGGAGAATAGGGGAGCATTTGTAACATTAAATAAGGAAGGGTTACTTAGAGGGTGTATTGGGTATCCTGAACCTGTAAAATCCCTTGTAAATTCTGTTATTGAAGTTGCAATATCTGCTGCGGTAAATGATCCTCGTTTTTCTCCAGTAAACTCCAGTGAACTTGATGATCTTGAAGTTGAGGTTAGTGTATTGACAAAACCTGAACTTATAGAAGTGGAAATGCCTGAAGAATATATGGATAAAATCGAAATAGGAAAAGACGGGCTTATTATAGAAAGAGGCCCTTACAGGGGTTTGCTTCTCCCTCAAGTTGCTGTGGAATTAGGTTGGAATGTAGAGGAATTTTTATACAATACCTGTGTTAAAGCCAACCTTCCAGCTGACTGCTGGCTTTATCAGGATGTGAAAATTTATAAGTTCAACACAGAAGTTTTCAGTGAGTAAATTAAGTTCCACAATTATTCATTGGTTGGGAACCAATCCCTGAATAACTTATTATAGACTTTCTGATTTCTTTTCTTTGATTAATTTCAGCATATCTTCTTCTGCTTCTTCACTTAGAACTTCAGAAGCTTTGGGGAATAGTTCATTTTCTTCACGTTGAACGTGTTTTAAAATTATATTATTGAGTCCTTTTAAATTCTCCATCCAATCCTTATCCCCCTGCTCATTTTCTAAATATAAAAGTTTGTTCCATGCAAGCTCGTGTTCATATTTATTTTTTTTAACTAACTCTTCATCTACAAACTCCATTGGGGGGTAGAGAAAATTTTCTTCACTAATCATATGTGCTTCTAATAGTTTTTTTATTTCTGGAAATTTAGAGGTATTTCCAGTTTCAATTACTTGTTTAAATAATTCTTTAACATTTTCATGGTCTTCCTTTAATACTTTATAAACGTCTCCTTTGGCCATGTTAAACCTCCATTTTTTAATTACATATGTTGGCAACTATTAATAAATATATTTAAAAATGTAATAATTTTGGTTTTCTTATTGCATTATTTAAAAAACAATAGATATAAATAGTAATTACCTCAAAAAATTTAAATTTATTGATTTTAGTAGTATCAACAAAAGTAATTTAAATTTAATAAGTGATTATATGTTTATTCCAACTGTACCAACTCCTGATGAAATATTGGATAAAAGTTTCAGCAGGGCAAAAAAGGCGGCTAATAAGGTAAGGACTTCAAAAATACCCCGTCATCAAAAGGCCAAAAAAACTGAAGAGGCAAGAATAAAAACCGCTTGCCAGGTTACTAAAGACACTTTAAACAATTTGCTGGAAAAAACTCCCCAGGTAGAAAGTATGCATATGTTTTACCAGGACTATATCGATGTTATGGTGGGTGTAGACCAGTTAAAAAAATCTCTCGGTGCTTTAAATTGGGCTGTGGGGGTTATTTCTAAATTTGAAAATGAATATGTCTTTAAAGTTAGGAGAACCAGGCCAGAAAACGCTGCCAATATCAGAAAAGCAGCTTTCGGAAGAATTTCGTCTGTAATAAACCAGATAGATGATGATCTTGACTTTCTAAACTATGTAAAGGGAAAGCTTAGGAACATGCCCACAATTGATTTTGAAGCTATCACAGTGGTTATAGCAGGATTTCCAAATGTGGGAAAATCAACTATTCTTCGCCAGATCACTCCAGCCGAGCCCAAAGTTGCAGATTATCCTTTTACAACTCATGGAATTCAGATAGGGCATTTTGAGAAAAGATGGAAAAAGTATCAAATAATTGACACTCCAGGACTTCTTGACAGGCCAGTAAGGGATATGAATAATATTGAACTCAGGGCAATGGTAGCTCTGGAACATCTGGCTGATGTTATTTTATATATTTTTGATGCTTCAGAAAATTCCGGTTATCCACTTGATGCACAGATGAGACTATATGAAGAGATAGGACATTTATTTGACACACCAATAATAAGTGTTTTTAACAAAATGGACTTGGTAGAAAATAATAAGTATTTAGAAAAATATATTAGTAAAATGGATAAATATTTAATGATTTCAGCTTCAAAAGGCTCTGGTGTACAATTGATAATTAAGGAACTGGAGGTTATAGAAAATCTGTCAAAATCGTAGCTTACAAAACCGAAGGGTTTTGTGCATTCATAATTAGAGAATTTTGAAGAGTTTGACGCCGCAAAAACGTAGTTTTTCCGGCTCTGATTTTCTGAACCCCAAAAAATAGAATATTTTTGGAGGGATTTAATGGAAGAAAAGAAAGTTATTAAAACCAAAAAAGAATTAGAAATGGAAAAGGCTGGGGAAAAAGATGTTAAAGTAGGAAAAGAGGCTGAAGAAGCGCCTCTTGAAACAGAAGAAACCACCACTGAAAAAGCACCAGTGGAAAAAAGATTAGAAAAAGGTAGAATGACAGCTCAAAAGATTTTTGAAGACATGATAAGTACATTCCGCGACAAACAGGGTGATTTTGAAAAGGCAATGTCTGAATATACAGCTTCTTCTGCTAAATTGACAATGGACGTGATAGAAACTGAAAATGATATAGTGGTAATTGCAGATCTCCCAGGTGTTAAAAAGGAAGATATTGTTATTGACCTCACTGAGGACTCATTGGAAATAATGGCCATATTTGAAGATGAATCAGAGTTCAAGGGTGAAAATTTCTTTAAAAAGGAAAGAAGATATGGGGAATCTAAAAGAACTATTAGTTTGCCAAAGATGGTTAAAATTGAAGAAGCACGTGCTAAATTCGATAATGGTGTTTTAACAGTTACCATTCCAAAAGAAGAAAAGAAAAGACACACATTATCAGTGGAATAGAAATATTCTCCTATTTTTTTTATTTTTTAGATAAATTATCAAGATAAAATATTGATTTTTATTTTTTTAGAATCCAATCAATTCTGAGAGTTGAGGAGTTAAAACATGGATAGGAGACCCAGAAGGATCGATCATGAAAGAATAATTTATGTAACAGTGGATTTTGCTATTGATTTCATTAAAAATGTTGCTAAAGGTTTATTTCGAGAAATAGAAAGAAATATAGATAAATATCCATCTATTTCAGATAAGGAATTGATTGAAACTTCTAAATATCTAATAGCCCGTATTGATATTCCTGGAGTTCCAAAGGAAGATATTGTTATAGATTTAACAGAAACGAAACTTGAAATTAAAGTTGGTTATGTTGAAACTGGAAAAAATATAGTAATAAAGCATAGAGGACGAAATAATAAATTCAAAAAGGAGATAATTCTCCCTAAAAAGGTTGTTGTTGAAGAATCGATTGCTGACCTGGAAGATGGTCTATTAACTGTTAAAATGCCCAAAAAAGTAAAAAGAGTAAGATATGAAGTCAAATAAGTGTATTTAATAGGATTTTCTTGTTTTAGTACCTTACTTTTCCGATATGTCTTGTAGCGCCTGGATCTTCACCGTTAAAGTGGGCAAGGTAATAAATAAACCATTCAAGTGGAATTACAAGAGCAAAGGGCGACATCAATTGATTCATGTCTGAATAATCTTTCATGTTGTAAATAAGGGATTTGGTACCCAGTTTGTTGCAGAGTTCAATGGATCTTCTGGTCATTTCATCTCCAGGATAATCAGCATTTAAAAAAACTATTGGAACGCCTTTTTCTGCCCTTTCAATTAATCCATGCCTGAATTCGCCGGAATAAAGGGGACAGGCGTGCTTTAAAGCTCCTTCCATGAACATGGTCATTGCAAGCTTGTAGGCCAGCCCGTAGTTTGGCCCACTTCCCATGCAGTAAAATATTTCATCGTCTTTAAATTTTTGGGCAAGCTCAATGTTTTCAGCTTCTGTTTTATTTATTAACTCTTTGGTGATGGAAGGAAGTTTTTCAATGTCATATAAAATTTCTTTTTTTGTATCTTCAGATCCATTCATGCTGAATAGTATCTCATAAAGACACATAAGCTGTGTTATGTATGTTTTAGTTCCAAGAATGGCTTCTTCTCTTCCTCCTCTTGTAACTACTGTGTCATCAGCCTCTTTAATCATGGTGCATAGTCCTTCATTGGTTATGGTTACAGTATAAACATCATTTTCACCTGCTCTTCTGAGTGCAGCAACAGTATCTGCTGTTTCTCCAGATTGAGATGTTAAGATAGCCCCTGCATTTTTTGTGCCTGTTTTTTTGTTGTAAAAAAATTCATAACCAGTGTAAACTTCAATATTTTGATCTGAAATGAAATCAAGGGCGCTTTTAGCAGAGTAACATGTTGAAAGGGAACTGCCGCATCCTAAAAGGTATATCTTATCAAATTCCTCAAATTTTTGGGCAATTTCTTTCATATGGGATTTTTCTTCCTTTAGAGTATCTCTTAAAGATTTTGGTTGCTCTAAAATCTCATCATACATTTTATATTTCATTATTTCCCTCAAAATCTTAATATTATTCATTATTCAGTATCTTAATTTTTTCCATGTATTTTGCATAACTATCATCTAAATTTTCTCTAATGACCCTTGTATTTGCAGTAGCACCTATAAAACTAGTTTCAAATTTAAATCTGGGAACTAAATGAACGTGAATATGCTCAATGCGCTGTCCTGCAACTTCTCCGAGATTTACACCAATATTCACTCCATCTGGTTTTATTACTTCCCTTATTAAAATAATCGCTTTTTGAACGGTTTTAAATAAATTTTTGAGCGCATCTGGATCTAATTCAGTTAAATCAGTATAATGTCTTACTGGAACAACTAAAAGGTGGCCTTTTGTGTAAGGAGATATATTAAGAACTATTATACCTTCTCCATCATTGTAAAGCACGTATTTTGAAGCTTCTGGATCGCCTTCAGCCATTGCACAAAATATACAGGATATCTCTGAACTTTTTGCAACTGGATTTTCTATTTGTGGTGTAAATAGAACTTTGGGTTCATTGCTGATGCCATAAAGCTTTGAAATACAAACAACCATTTTTGCTATATCTACAGCGTCTGTACCAGTAAAAACTATTGAAGGCTCTTTTCCCCAGGCTCCTTGATGGTAAATTATATCAGGGACACTATCAATCCTTTTTATAGCATTTTCAACACCCCATGGAATTGTACCACCTTCAATTTTTTTGATATCTTCTGGTTCGTCTTTTCTATCATAAAAAGAGACTTTCAGACCTAATTTTTTGCTTATATTAATTATTTTTTCATCAAATTTAATGTTCATTGCGCTTCTCTTGGAAGGTTCATGTTTCATTATGGTCAGAATTAGACGAGCCATATGGGATGATACTCCAAATTCTGGTTCCATAAAAGCCCTCGGTTTACCGTGTACTACTGTTATACGCCCTGGAATTCCAGCAACATCCTCAATTTTTTTTGCATTTTCCTTTGCCATAACTATATTACTTCTAACTTCAGGGATTAATTGGGCCAGTTCTCCACTTTCTTGCAGGATTCGGACGGCTTTTTTGAGATTCTCTATTTCCATGTCTTATAACTATGAACTTGATTAAATATAAGGGTTAAGATTTGGTGAATTAAGGTGATGATCAAAGTATCATTGCTTTTTTACTGAAATAAGACTACTACTCTAATTTTATCTAAATTAAAAATTAACTTCTAATAAATTATGAATTGATGAGTTAGTACTGCATTTAATCAGGCTATTGATATTTTAAGAAACTTAAATGGAAATGATTAAACTAAAATTAGATTTAATTAATTTGGAATGATTATTTGTTCCATATTATTTTTTTATATAGATTCTAAAGAAAAATAATTTAAAATATCTGCCTATAAATCATTGTAGCATCGCTTTAAATAAAAAAAATTCACTAATACTATTTTTATTTCAGTTTAGAATCAAAAATTATATATAGTCTGCTTAATTTATTATAATATGTCTGAATTCCATATTTAACGTTCATTTTAGAATTATAGGGAGGCGATAGGATTAGGCGGCAGATGTTAGTAACATGTTTTTTTATAATAACAGTGATTGCAATATTAGGCTGTGCATATGCTGAAGAAGATGTATCAACCTGTTCAACAGTTACTAATACTGAGACAAACTTTATTGCACCGGATTCAGGGATTTCTGGATGTTCTACAGCAGACACTGGAACAGTGAGTAGTTCATCTACACATTCAGTAGGTTACTGGATATGGGCATCAGATGTACACGATGCCAATGCAGAATTGCTTAATAGCAAAGGAATAACTGATGTCTATGTTTTAACAAGAGGAGTAAAAGGTAAAACCTATAACGCTGAATTACAGGAAGCTATAACTAAGTTCCATCCTTATGGAATAAGAGTTCACTCATGGATTGTATGTTTTAAAGACGGTTCCAATGAACATTTTGTTAATCCATCAGGATATTACAGCTACACCAAAAAGGTCTACGTTAAAACAATAAAAACATGGGGCAAAAAGAAAAAGGCTTACAGGGTCTGGAAAAGGGTAAAATGGAAAAAAGTTAATGGAAAATGGAGATACAAGTGGAAAAAGGTCATCAGATACAAATGGAAAAAAGGATGGATTTACACTCCTGTTTACAGATACGAAACAGTAAAAGGTTACAGTTCAACCCATAACACCAATTTAATTAATTACATTAAATCAGTTGCCACTAATTACGATGTTGACGGTATCCACCTTGATTATGTAAGATACTCAGGAGTTGCAAGTAAAAATCATGCTGCATGGCAGGAACCAGGAGGAGTAACTGCGGCTGTAAATGCAGTGACTGGGTTTGTACAGAAGGTAAATGATAATATAAAATCAGTGAAACCCAATATAATACTTTCAGCGGCTGTAATGCCGGATGGCGAAGTGAATGCAAAATATTATGGCCAGGATTATGCAAAACTTGGATCGATTGTTGACTACCTCGTTCCAATGATTTACAAGGGAAATTACAAACAGGACACAGAATGGATCGGTACAACTACAGCTAAAATAATTGAACTTTCAGGGAACAGAACAGTTGTTGCAGGGCTTCAAACATATTATTCAGATAGTAATGTACAAGGAATACCACGTGATGAATTAATAACGGATATAAATACAGCTATAGGAAATGGGGCATCAGGAGTCGTATTATTTAGGTACGAAGCCCATACCACACACACTTCCGATATAACCCTTTACTAAAAACACTCAAATTCGGCATGGATTTGAGTAAAATTTCTTTTTTTTATTAAATTTTTTATATTTGGTAATAATAGATTAAAATAAGATTAATTAATCTCAATTTTAATTAGAGCGCATTAAATTGTGGAATAATCAGCTTAAAAAATAATAATAAATAGAATGATTCATTTTTAAATACTTATTTAAGCGCTTTAAATAAAAAAAGAATGTTTCATCACTCTTTTTTTGGAAAATTAAATCAAAAGATTTATATGTCCATAAAGACGATCTTTTTATGTCAATAACTCCAAATCGGTGTAACTGACATCTGGAAAAACTGGGAGGCTATATTAATGAAGCGACTTATGTTGCTTGTAATGCTCCTATTATTTGGAGGGGCATTGCTTAATGTAACTAATATATACGCCGCCACAGAAAATTCACAGATTCCAGAAATAGACATTAATTCAAATTTAGTTCAAAAAGATCAATTGGAAACTCAAAATAACGAGAATATTCAAAATACAGCAGGAGCTGATGAAAATAATTCAGCGAACCCTGCAAGTAATATAACAGCACAAAACCTCCAATCGACAGGAAATACATCAAATTCAAGTGGAGAAACCCAAAATACAGTTAATAACAGTAATTTTACTAACCCTCAAGATTCTACCGACGCCGCAGGAGATGAAATATATAAAAATGTTCGCGCAATCTGGCTAAAAGCCGAAGATGTGAACAAATTAAATACAGATGAAATCAAAAAAGCAGGTATTACTGATATATTCATTAAAGCTAACATACTAACGACACCTGGATATCAAACAGTGCTAAAAGCACTTTTAGATAAGCTTAAAATTACAAATACCAATGCCAGAGTTCATGCATGGATAACATGCTTCAAAGATTCAAATGGAAAATGGATAGATCCACAGGGAAAATTCACATACACTGTAAAAGTTCCATACATTGTGAAAAGCCGGACTAAATACAAATCATGGTATAAAAGCTGGTTTAAATCCAAAGGAAAATGGAAGTACAAATGGAAATACAAATGGAAGTATAAATGGACATACAGGACCCTTTACAAAAATGAAGTACGTAACAGTCAAAGTACAGCACACGTCGATGGATTGATAAAATCAATTACAGATATTGTAAAAAATTATAACATCAATGGAATCCATCTTGATTACGTTCGATACCCTGGAACAGGCAATAATGCAGCCTATTTACATCCTGGAGGAACAGAAACAATAACATCATTTGTTCAAAGGGTGAATACGGCTGTTAAAACAATAAAGCCTAAATTAGTAATTTCAGCAGCTTTAATGCCTGAATGCTCTATTAATGCAAAATATTATGGCCAGGATTACACAAAACTTGCTCCATATCTCGATTTCCTTGTACCTATGATCTACAAAGGAAATTATAATAAGGATTCAGCCTGGATTGGCTCAGTAACTAAATGGATTGTTGAAAATTCTGGAGGAAAACCAGTTGTAGCTGGTCTTCAGACATACCGTTCAGACAACAATCTTACTCAAATACCGGCCAATGAGCTAAAAGACGATATAAATGCAGCAATTGATAACAAAGCATCTGGATATGCTCTATTCAGATATGGGCTAATTGAAGAAGATTTTTTCAAAAACCCCTCTGATTCATCAATTAAATACACTTTGAGTCAGATTCAAAGTGCTGCTGCAAATGTCAGGTCTTTCATTGAAACAAATCACAGGCTACCGAATTATGTTACAATTGGCACAAAGCAGGTTTTAATGCCTGAAATGTTAAGGTTGATGGCTTCAAGTGTAATTCAGTTAAACAGCGGTATTAAAACGTCATTAACACTTGAAAATGTCGATTCACCTTCAGATCCAACCCAAAGCATTGTAAAAGGGAGTATAAATAAAACAGAATATCTAAATATTGCACAAAGGATTAAGTCCTTTATAGATTCAAGTTGGGTAGCACCAAATCATGCATCCAGTTCTTTAGGAAATATTGGATATGAGTCAACCATTTATATGTATTCCAAGATATTGAGCTTTTACAATAGTAATAATCGATTACCAAGCTACGTTACAATGGACGTTTGGAAACAAACTTCTACACCATCAGATCTTCAAAAATATTTGAATCCAACCAAAAACTGTCAATCAGAAAATGCTCAAATTAAGACACTGGCAGCTTCACTTACAAAAGGTCTAGGTTCAACCTATGATAAAGGTGCAAAAATCTTTAACTGGGTAAGAGATAACTTGAGCTATTCCTTTTACTACAATACCAAATACGGCGCGGTGAACGCATATCTAAACAAAAACGGGAATTGTGTTGACCACTCGCATTTGTTGATTGCACTGGCAAGGGCAGCGGGAATTCCAGCAAAATATATGCACGGAACTTGTATCTTTACAAGTGGAAATGTTTATGGCCACGTTTGGGCACAGTTTTACGTAAATGGCAGATGGTATGATGCAGATGCTACAGGTCCAAGCAATACATTTGGTGTCATTAATAACTGGAACAGGAATACAGTAATCATGAAGGGTAATTATGCTGAATTACCTTTCTAATATTTTTTTTTACATTTTTTTTATCTGATATTAATTGAAAATATTTAATTCTGGTGTTAAAAAAAAATTTATTAATTATTTAATAACCAAATTAAATTTTAAATCATTTTAATAAGTATTATCACAATTTTATGAATTAAATTAGTTTTTTTGGCTTAATAAACTTTAATTATTCTTTTAAATCTATTATTTGTAGCATTAAGCGCTTATAAATTAATTTAAGCAGTGATTAGTTAAATAACGCAAATATGTCAGTAAGGATCAAAAGATATAACATTATAAATTTTAAATGCATAAAATACATGTGAATTGGCCTAATTTTGAATTTAAACTTATAATCATTTACGTAATCATTTGAAAAGGAAATATAATCCCTTAAATACTAAGAAATAGCCATGTATTTTAGAATTTTGATTTGAATTATATGGTGTAGAATCGGTAGTAAAGGATGACAGATTTCATTAATTAGAAATAATAAAACGCAATTAAAATGTTTTAAAAGCTAAAAAAAGTTATATACGTTCTCCATTTTTGATTTTAGACCAAAAAGTTTATATGTTTAATAACACTATCCACACTAGTAAATAAATAACCTTGTATTGAGGTTTATTTACAATTTGGAAATATAGGAGGCGGTATAATCAAGCGACACTCGTTGCTTGTAATGCTACTAGTTTGCAGCATGCTTATGTCTATGCTTGGCATTACATTTGCTGCTGCAGAAAGTCAGCAAACAGCAGAAAATATCGTAAGTTCCAGTTTAAATGAAAGAAATACGGTGAATATACAATATCCAGTAGATATTGGAGAGAGAACCCAAAATACGATACAAAAAGAACAAAATGCAATTCAAACTAAGGATAATAACGAAAATAACCAGATAACTACAGATACTGGAGCAGATAAAAAGTTCGAAGATTACAGTACTCAACAAAGTATTCAAACCAACCCCCCACATTTAAACAGCCAAAATACAGTAACTGAAGAGACAAATAAGCAAAACGCAGATTCATCTGCATTAAACAACAATCGAAATTCAGATGATACACTTACAGATTCGATGTCCAGTGAAGAATCCACACAATATTCAACAAATTCTGAAGATTTACAGGCTGCAGCTGGAGAAACATACATTAACATGCGCGGCATCTGGCTAAAAGCGGAAGATGCAAGTACGATCACAGTAACCGAGCTAAAAAATGCAAATATAACAGATATATTTGTTAAAGCAAATAGAATTTCTGTTCCAACCTATGAAAGCGTATTGGAGAGCCTCATAGCAAAGTTCCAGAATTCAGGAATAAGAATACATGCATGGATCACGTGTTTTAAGGATGTAGATGGTAACTGGATTGATCCAGCCAGTAACACACAGAAATACTTTATTGAATTTTATAATTGATATCACTAAAAATTATTCAATAGATGGGATTCATCTGGATTATGTGAGGTATTCGGGAGTTGGAGAAAATGCGGCTAATAAACATCCTGGCGCAACAGATACGATAACATCATTTGTAAAGGACGTATACAATACAGTAAAATCCATTAAGCCAAAAGTAGCTGTTTCTGCAGCAATGATGCCTGAAGGAGCAAATAATGCAAATGTTTACGGTCAGGATTACAGAGAATTTGCAAAATACATTGATTTCATTGTACCAATGCTTTACAGGGGAAACTATGGACAGAACACTGCCTGGATTGGTTCAGCAACCAGATATATTGTTGATCAGGCTGGAGGAATTCCAGTAATTGCAGGAATTCAAACTTACGTTTCAGACTATGATACAACACTGTTAACAGCAGATGAATTAAATCAGGATATTAAATCAGCGAAAAGCAATGGAGCATCAGGATGCGTATTATTTAGATATGGATTGATTAATAAGAACTTCCTAAATCCACCAGGTTTTACCATAAGTCAAATCAAGGATGCTGCAGCGAGGCTTAAAACATTTATTGAAACCAATAAGATGTTACCAAATTATGTAACTGTAGGGACAGTACAGGTTAAAAATTCAGATTTTCTTAAATTAATGACAGCAAGTGTAGTACAATTAAACAGTGGAAAAACAGCTTCAATTACACTTCAAAATGTTGTTGCACCTACCAGTCCAACAGGATCATTTACAGGTGGGAATATCAATAAAGCAGGGTACATAGACATTGCAAATAGAATCAATGCCTACGTTAATGCTAATGGTTCAGCACTAGGTTATGCCACATCAGCACTGGGAAAAATTCATTATCAGTACATGGTTTACATGTATGCTAAAATTCTGAATTACCATAAGATTAACGGTAGATTACCTGATTACGTTTCAATTAATCCAGCTGTAAAGATTTCCATTTCAAAAGTAAATGCACTTATAACAACTACTTTCAGCGTTGATCAGATTAAAAAAGCAGCAGCAAACGTCAAAACCTACATTGAAACAAATCACAGGCTACCAAACTATGTTACAATGGGTACTCAACAGATTAAAATGACGGATTTCCTTAGATTACTGTTAACATGAACAATCGAAGTTAGTGAAGGTTCAAAGGCACCAATATCACTTAAAACAGTAAAAGCTCCAGCAACTCCAAGTGAAGACATTAAAAGTGGAACAATAGATCAAACAGGATACATTGACCTTGCAAAGAGAGTAAAAGCTTTTATTGATGCAAATGGTGCAGTTCCTAACTATGCATCAACCATACTCGGTGAAATGAAGCTTGAATCTACGATTTACACCTTTTCAAAGATACTCAGCTTCTACAATACAAACAGCAGACTTCCAGCTTATGTTTCGGTGGATCCATGGAGTAAAGTCAGTGCATCAGTGTCAATGCCAGTACCAGCAGAGTTACAAAAATATCTGGCAGCAACAGCAAATTGTCAGGTTACTAATTCACAGATTAAAGCACTGGCGGTAAAGATAACCAGCGGTAAATCATCAGTATATGATAAAGCGATGGCCATATTCAACTGGGTAAGAGATAACATAAGTTATTCATTCTACTACAATACTAAAAGCGGTGCAGTAGGAACTTTAAATAAAAAAACCGGAAACTGTGTAGATACTTCCCATTTGTTAATTTCTCTTATGAGGGCTACTGGGATCCCTGCCCGGTATGCACATGTTAAAGCTACATTTACCAGCGGAAATGTTTATGGACATGTGTATGCTAATGTTTGGGTGAATGGTAAATGGTATTATGCGGATGCTACAAGTAGCAGGAACAAATTTGGAACTATAGCTAATTGGAATACAGCAACAAGCACATTAAAAGGAATATATTCTTCTTTACCTTTCTAGAAGAGCATATACCATATTTTTTTTTAATTATGGCTAATATCTTGTTTTTGATCATCAAAATTAATTATATATGTGGTTCCATCGTTCCTTTGAACTTTTATTGTACCATTTAATTGATTTATCAGTGCATTAACCAATTTTAAACCCAATGTTTTAGTATTATTTAGATCTAAATCTGTAGGTAATCCAACACCATCGTCACTTATAATCAATTCGTAATTGTCTATTTTTGAAAATGCTATGTATATATTCCCTTTATTATTATCTGAAAAAAAATCATCGGTTATTTCTGTATGAACTGCAGGGAACGCATGTTTTAATATATTAGATACTAATTCGTTGATTATAAGACTGCAGGGAATTGCTGCATTAATATCGAGAAAGATATCTTCAATGTCAATTTTTGTTTTTAACAGATTATTATTGATATGATAAGAACTGTAGAGTTCGTTGATCAAACTTTTAACATATTCTGAAAAATTAATTCTGGCAAGACTATCTGATTGATATAATTTTTCATGTACAAGAGCCATTGCCTTAATACGTCCCTGACTTTCTTTTAGAAGGTTTAAAGCCCCTTCATTTTCCACATTTCTTGACTGAAGATTCAGGAGCGAATTTATTATCTGCATGTTATTTTTGACTCTGTGATGAATTTCCTGCAGAAGTATGTTTTTTTCTTTTAAAGACCTTTTGAGCATTTTTTCTGCTTCAATTCTGTCCGTAATATCTGTTATAAAACCTTCTAATATCGGTAATTTGTCTTGGTTAGTATATGCACATCTGCCCCGTTCCCAAACATATTTTATTTTTGAATCAGCAGTTTTTATTCTATAAATAAGTTTAAAAGGTTTATTTTCATTCAAAGCTTTCTGGATTTCATTCCATACGTATTCACGGTCCTCATGATATATTAAATCACTATAGGATATCTTTTTATTCATTAGCAGGTCTTCCACAGGATATCCGGTTAATTCCAGGCAGCCATCACTTACAAATTCCATTGTCCAGTTACTGTCATTTCTACATTTATATGCAACACCGGGTAGGTTACTTATCAATGTTTCAAGAGTTCTCTTTTTTTCTTCTAAAGCTGCTTCATAGGATTTTCGCCTGTTTATATCTGTAATAATTATTAATTTTCCGCAGGGAAGTTCTAAGTTTTCATATAAAGGTGTAATTTTAACATCTATCCATTGATTGTTTTTCAGTTGAATTTCGTGACCTTTACCCTTCAGGTTAAAATTAAGGGATTTCATTTGCTCTTCCCCTTCAAAAATACTGTCATATTTTTTACCTAAATCATTTTGAGATAGAGAAAACATATTCTCTGAAGTTCGATTGATTTCAACCAGGCTATCTTCAGCATCAAATACCATAAATCCATTGGTCATGTTGTTAAAAAGATTATGGTGGGCGACTGGTAGAATATTAAGAAATTTATATTTAAAAATGGCCAGGGCGGCTAAAATACCGGTTACACAAAATGTCAAAGGGGTTAAATCTATAAGTGATGGTAAATTTCCTGTTAGATAAATTATATTAATGATAAGGGGACATGTAATGCCAATTAGAACCGCTGCAGCCTGTAATTTATATATTTTTGGAGAATTGAATAAGATATAAGTCATCAAAAACATTGCAATTATAAGTAAGGGATATGAATAAATGACGTAGGTCCAAAAAGCTAATCCATGATTATAGACAAGTATGGTGCCAATATTTGTTGGGACAGGAATGATGCTTGTCCATATGAGTTTGTGAAACTCATTTGTAAAGGCCAAAATAGTGATAATTGCTGGTAATATCATTAAAAGAATAATATTGGGTTTTTTAAGATATTTATCATATTTTCCATAGCTCAGTACAAATAAAAATAAAAAAGGGGATATTGTGGTTATTCCAATGTAACTGATTTTTGCCCAAAGGATTTTCTGGCTTATCTGGGATATTAATTCCATAAAGGATCCAAGGGACCATACGCATATGGAAAACATTCCAAGAATAAAAAATGCATGTAATACTAAAGAACGTTTTTTAAATGCATATAAAGCTAATATAAACGATATTAAAAAGGTTATAATAAATCCCGCAGTGTAAGCTAAAAATTCTACATTCATTTTACCAGCTTTGGTATATACCCTATAAAGGGTATTTTATTTACAATTCATTTAAATGATTAAATTATTGGAAAACTAATATTTAACAGTTTTTAAATATATTTTCATCAAAATCCATTTTTTTTATCTTTTTAATTATTTTACAAGAACTGTCAAGGGCAGATTTCTTGTACTTTGTAATTTTAATAACTTTTGCATCAATCCCTCTATTATCAAGCTCTTTTTTAAGTTCATTTAAATTAAAATGCTGATCAGGACCAATTGCAATAATATCTGGCTTTATTTCGTGAACAATTCTATATATGTCACCAACATGTCCTAAATAAGCTTCGTCAACTGGTTTAAGCATCTTAACAACTTCAAGTCTCTGTTTTTCATTAACTACAGGTACCCTCTTCTTTGCCCTAACTGTAGCATCCCTGGCAATAACAACTATAAGCCTGGCATCATCTCCACCAAGCTTTTTTGCTTCCTCAAGGTAAAATACATGCCCTGAATGTATTATATCAAATGTTCCTGTTGCCATAACTCGTTTCATCTATTCACCTTTATCTTCTATAATAATGATTTTTATTTGCTTATTTAATAAAAAATCCTTTTTTTTATAGTTCAGTAATTATTGATCTTAAGTTTACTAATTAGGTAAATATATTTCTGTTATAAAGGCATACATGTTAATATGAAACTTTTGAAGGGAATAGGGACAAGTTCTTATATAGGCGTTGGGAAAGTAAGAAAAATCGAAAATGAATCGGATATTGACAAAATTAAAAGTGGAGAAATAGTTGTTGTTGCAAAAGCTTCAAGGGACATGCTATTACACCTTCAAACAGCAGGTGGCGTCATAACCAATTATGGGGGAATTACAAGTCACGTGGCAATAGTTTTAAGGGAGATGAAGGTTCCATGCATAGTTGGGACTATGAATGCAACTGAAAAACTGGAAAATGAGATGATAGTAACAGTTGATGGAAGAACAGGTAATGTATATGGCGGTTTTATGGAGTTTGAAAGTGAAAAAGAACTTTTTGAATTATACAATCCTTCAACAAAAATTAAAGTAAACATAAACGTCCCTGAAATTGCTGAAAGTGCAGAACCTTATTCTGATGGAGTAGGTTCTATAAGAATTGAAAATATGATTGCAAGAACTTTAAAACACCCATATAGACTTTTAGAAGAGGGTGAATTAACCAGTGTGATAATGGAAGGGATAAGAATAATAGTGGAAGCCTTTTATCCTAAGCCTGTTTGGTTCAGGACATTTGACATACCTACTGATGAATTGAGACGATTGAGAGGTGGTGATTGCGAACCTGAAGAACATAACCCTCTTTTAGGTCTCAGGGGGATATATAAGGATATAAAAAATTTAGAAATATTAAAAGCAGAGTTTGAAGCTGTAAAATATCTTTTAGAGGAAGGATATTATAATTTAGGGATTAAAATTCCATTTGTAAGGGATATTGATGAATACATTCTTTCTAAAAAGATTTTGGAGGAGGTTGGAGTTAAACCACATAAGGATATTGATTTTGGTGTTTCTGTAGAAACCCCTTCTGCAGCTTTAACTTTCGATGATTTTTTAAAAGAAGGAATAGATTTTATGACTCTTGGTATGAGCGATCTGACTATGTGTTCTCTTGCAGTAGATAGAAGAGGCGTTAAAGTGGCAAAACATTTTAATTTGATGCATCCTGCTGTTTTAAAGATGGTTGAAACAGTTATATTAAAATGCAACCAGAATGGAATTGAAAGTTGTATATGCGGACATTCTGCTGGAGTTCCAGAAATTGTTAAAAAACTGGTAGGATTTGGAATCAGTTGTGTTTCTACAAATCCTGATCAGATTCTAAAGATAAGAAAAGAAGTTTACAACTTTGAAAATGATATTATAATGAAGAGTTTATCTGAAAAATAGCAACATTCGATATTAATGTTTTATTTGTATCCATTTGCTGTTAAATAGAAAATTTTAACGCACCAAATGCTGGCATTTGAGCGCCTCTTCAAAATTAATTTTTCCTTTATACAATGCAGAACCAACCACAACTCCACTGGTGCTTGTTTCACTGAGTTTTTTAATATCATCTATTGAGGTAACTCCTCCTGAATAAATAACAGGGATGTTAACTGAATTAAGGAGTTCTAAAAGAGGTTCTATATCAAAACCATTTAATAAACCTTCATAATCAACATTTGTAAAAAGAATACTTCCAGCACCTGCTTCTTCAAAAAGTTTCCCATATTCAGGTGCACTTTTGGTTGTTTTTTCTCTCCAACCGTTTATTACAACTTTTGAATCTTTACTATCGAGTGCAACCATAATCCTATCTTTTCCATACTTTTTAGAGAGTTCACTGACTATTTCAGTATTTTCAATAGCGAGTGTACCTAAGATTATTTTATCAACACCCATCTGGAGGAGATTTTCAGCATCTTCTTTTTTCCTTATCCCTCCACCAACTTCGATGGGTATGTTTAAAACTTCTACCATCTTTTTTATAATGTTTATATTCCCTTTTTCTCCAAATGCACCATCCAGATCGATAATATGCAATATACTGGCTCCTTTTTTTTCCCATTCTTTGGCAACATTTATAGGGTCTTCAATTACAACCTGTTCGGTTCCTGGTTCTCCCTGCACTAACTGAACACATTTACCGCCTTTAATATCGACTGCGGGAATTATCAACATTTTTAACATTATATCCTCTTATAATTTAAAATTTATTAAAATCAAATATAGTAAAAGATTGTTTATTAAATATTAAAAATTAATTTTTAGAATTATTTTTAACTGCAATTCTACTTGTTACCATAGTTTTTGCAGATAAAAGTTCTTTATCCTTTTCACCCTTTTTTTCAAGTTCTAATTCAATTTTTTGAAGCAGTACTTCTAGATCTTTACTTTTACAGTTATTTACTTCTTCAATGATATCCATGTACACTTTATCTTTAGGTTTCATTTTTTGATTATCATGTTTCCTAAATAGTCCCATTTCATTCATACCTCTGTAATATTTATCATTATATTTTATGTTTAATTCACTATTTAGATTTTTCCATAGAGTCATATAAAGAGACGATATTCAATCAAGAAGTATTTATTTTGATGCAGAAGAAAATCACTAATGAAACGTGGAACTTTTTGTAATTTTAGAAATATTAGAGGAATTTAATCTTACGATAGCTATATAAATTTTATATTACAAATATGTAATGGGAAAACTTTAGGGGAACTGCTTTTTAGGGGGTTTTTGATGAAGTCTATGGAAATAACTGGAACTTTGGACACAAAAAAGAAGCTTTTAACTGTATTATTCTGGACAAACCGGAAGGGTGCAAGAACAGAAGGATGTGCACCGTTTTTAATCCAAAAAATTAGTACAGAAGATGAAGTTTACAAAGCAGAAGATCATAAATTTCTTAAATTAACTGGGGACATATTAGATAATGTTTTAAATAATATTGAAAATGGAATAAATGTTGATTTTGTATTGACACTTGGAGAAGAAACTTTTAATGCTTCAATTAGTAATGATTCTTTTTCAATATCAACAGAAAAGTCAAAAGAACTTGAAGAAGAAATTATTGAAAAATTAGAAATGGAAATGCAGAGAAAATATCCAAACATTTGTGAATCCTTCCCTACAAGGGTTGGGATTCGTAAGTAAAATGGTCTTTAAAAAATTTACCTATCAAATTAAGATATGGGACATTCATTAGAAAATAATTTTTGTTTTTACTCCAGGTGAAACATTGAGGAAAGTTGCATTAAAAGTAGCTTATATTGGAACAGATTTCCACGGATTTCAAAGACAGCAAGATGTGGATACAGTTGAAGGGAAACTTATTGAAGCTTTAAAGGCAGCTAATTTAATAGATAATTTAAAGGATTCAGGATATTCAATTGCTGGCAGGACAGATAGGGGTGTTCATGCACTTGGGAATGTAATTTCTTTTAGAACCAGTGAAAAAGTTGTTTTAAACCAGATAAACGATTATCTACCTAAAAGTATAAGAATTCTAGCAAAAGCATGGGTGCCTTTTGGTTTTAAGCCAAGATTTGCAAAAAGCAGACACTATAGATACATCATTGTGGATGATGATAATTTAAATATCAATAAAATGAAAAAATCATCTAAATTCTTTGAAGGGACTCATGATTTCTCCAATTTTTCTAAAAGAAGCGAAAGAAATCCGGTGAGAACCATTGAAAAGATAGAAGTTTTCGAGGCAGATGATTGTGTCGTCATGGATGTGGTTGGTGAAAGTTTCCTCTGGAATATGGTTCGTAAAATTGCATCTGTTTTCTTTTCAGTTGGAAGGGATGAATTAGACTTAAATGAACTTGAAAAATTATTTGATTCATCATTTACAGCAGCCATCACACCAATGCAGCCAGAAGGGCTTATTCTAATGGACACCATTTATGAAAATATAAAATTTAAACATGATGAATATGCGAGAAAAAAGTTCATATCGATCTTAAATGAAGGATACAGATATAATAGGACTATTTCAGCTGTGGAAAAGACCATGATTAATGGATTGAACACAGTTATTTAAATTTATTGAGCAATTTGAATATATAGTTATTTTATGTCAATATATGGTAATTATTCAATCTATTTAACAATATTATTAATTATGATAATATTTTTATTTTAAATTCCACACCTCCTGTTAATCCACATATTACTGAATTTACATTTGATTTGGTATAAACCCATCAATATTTTTAATATGAAACGTTTAAAACGTTGATATATGCCCAATTAATGTTCTAAATATTTCAAAAAGCAGGTCTTAATGGCTTAAATTGCAAAAATTTTATTAATTTAGACTCAAAATGGTAAATAAAGCTCATACTTTTATTTTATAAGCTCAAGTAATGCATATGAAAATAAGGAATATTAATTGCCCTTAAACTGCAATAATCCATATTTTCATTTTATTTTTTAAAACGATAAATATTTAAGTGTTTATAACTAATAAGATACTGATAATCCTAAAATTACCATAGGTGATATTATAAAAACTATAATGATGGCAGGTGGAAAGGGGACGAGATTAAGGCCTTTAACTTTGGTAAGGCCAAAACCCATGATACCACTTGTAAATAGGCCCATAGCAGAATATACACTTAATAGTTTGAAAAATTTTGGATTTAATGAAGTAATAATGACTTTAAACTATATGTCAACCTACATTAAGAATCATTTTAAAGATGGTTCTGATTTTGATATGAATATAAGATATTCTATAGAAAAATGGCCTTTAGGGACTGGAGGAAGCGTAAAAAAGATAGAAAAGTACATAGACGATACATTTATGGTTGTAAGCGGTGATGTACTTACTGATGTGGATTTTAATGATGTAGTAAAATTTCACAGGGAAAAAAAGGCAATTGCAACCATGGTATTAACTGAAGTTGAAGATCCCACCCATTTTGGAATAGCAGTAACTGATCAAAACGATAAGATAATCCAGTACCTGGAAAAACCATCTCCTGATGAAGCATTCAGCAATGTTGCAAACACCGGAATTTATGTCTTCGAACCTGAAATATTTGAATTTTTTGAAGGAAAAGAAGGAGAGGTTGACTTTTCAAAGGATATTTTTCCAGATATTATAGAACAGAATGCAGGAATATATGGATACGTTTTTAATGGGTACTGGAATGATATTGGACGGCCAGAAACCTATTTAGAAGCTACATATGATATCCTGGAGCAAAAAATGGAACATGATTTATATAAAACCAAAATAAAAGAAGGTGTTGGAAAGATAGGAGATATCTGGGTTGGAGAAAATGTTTTCATAGATAAAAAGGCTAGAATAGAAGGACCGGTTATTATTGGAAATAACTGCACCATCGGCGAAGGAAGTAAATTGTCAAAGAGAAGCGTCATTGGGAATAATGTATCAATTGGAAAGAATGTGAATATTGATGGTTCTGTAATCCTTTCCAACAGCATAATTGAGGATAATGCATTCCTGACTGGATGTATAATAGATACAAAATGTTTAATAGAAAAAAATTCTATTATTGAAAGCGGCGCCATAACTGGAAGTCTTGTGGAAATAGGAAAAAACAGTGTTGTAAGGTCCTCAAGGTCAATAAGTAACAATATGAAAATTGTGCCCTATTCCATAGTGGATTCAGACTACATAATGGAAGCAAAGTAGCTATTATGCATGATTTTCAAAAATTTAAGATAGAAATAATGTTAGGTCTTAAATTTTCTTTTTTTTTAATCATTTTAATTTATTATTTTTATTACTGGTGGTATAAATGCCTTCATATTTAAAAGAAATTAGAGGGGCAGTTAATTCTGAAATCACCAACGAATTCGCCTCAAATCTCGGCAACGTCATTGGAAATTTTATGAGGCCAGGTAAAACTATAGTTGTTGGAAGAGATATTAAAGCAGCCTCACAGATGATAAAAAGGTCAATTACTGCAGGCATATTAGCATCAGGTATAAATGTAATAGATTTTGGGATATCACCAATACCTACTGTCCATTATGGCGCAAATTTATATGATATTGACGTAATTATTACAATAACTGCTTCTCATACGAATCCCGAAGAAATAGACATAAAAATCTTCAGCGATCACAATATCCCCCTTGTTCAAAGACATGCAGATAAGGTATCATGGGATGATATCGGAGAACTTTCATATGTGAATGACTATGTGGATAAGTACATATGCGCTGTTTTAGAGAATATAGAAAAGGATTTAATAACTACCATGGCCCCTAAAGTGATATTAAATTGTGCAGATGGCTCTTCTGTTTCATTTCTACCTGAAATATTAAGTAAATTAGGTTCTAAGACCATAATGTTTGGATGCCAGCCCACTTCAACTGCTTCAAAAGAATTTGCAGAACCAACCCCAGAAAGTCTTTCTCTGGTTTCAAACCTTGTAAAAGATGTAGGGGCGGATATAGGGATTTCAATGGATAATGATGGGGATAGAGTCGTTTTTATAGATGAAAAAGGAAATAAGGTCAGAGAACAGACTATGCTTTCCTTAATTGCAAGGGAATTCTTAATTAAAAACCCAGGGGGGACAATAATATCTTCAATAACAGCATCAATGTCTCTGGATGAGATTGTGGCAGAATATGAAGGTAATCTTATTAAAGCCCCTATGAATAACATACTTGATGAAATAATAAAAAATAAAGCCGTATTTGGTGGCGGTGATTCAGGAATGTATGTGTTTCCAGAGTTTCAAAGATGTTTTGATGCAATATTTGCAGCAGTTAAGGTGCTTGAAACTGTATGTAAACATAATAAAACACTTTCTACGTTGATCAGCGAAATTCCTGAGTATCCGAGAACTGAATTTTCAATAGAATGCCAGCATGATGAGAAGGATAAGGTTCTTGAGAATCTAAAGGAAAGATTAGAGTTAAAAGATGAAATTGACACTACAGAAGGGCTCAAAATTAAGGGAAATAATTCATTTGTACTGGTAAGACCTTCAAGATTTGAACCGCTAATGAGGGTATATGTGGAGTCTAAATCTTCAGGAAAATTACAGAAACTGAGTCATGAGGTTAGGAATGCCATAGAAAAAGACTGAATAAATTAATCGAATTTTAGATTTTATTTTGAGTATTTTTTAATAAGTCAATAATTCAATTTGATCATAAATAAATATAAATTGTATTAATTTTTAATATAATAAGAAGAGGTATAATTTTCTTACTTAAAGAGTATAATATCCAATAAATACACTTAAGGAGGAAATCGGCTGGTTTATAGAAATATGGGTGAAATAAGAAAAACTGAAAATTATTTTTCAACCTTCCAAACATCAGATGAAAGGCAAAAATGGATTATAGTGGGTTTTGATCCTGGATTAACTGTGGGAATAGCAATTATGGACCTTTCTGGAGATATAATTTCCATAAAAAGCTGTAAGGAAATGTCCAAAGGCGAAATAATAAAACACATTATAAGTCATGGAAAAGCTATTTTAATTGCTACTGATGTCTATCCACCACCTAAAATGGTTAAAAAACTTGCATCATCACTTAATTCTAAGATTTATTCTCCAAGTAAATTACTTTCTGTAAGTTCAAAGATAGAGCTTGTAGAAAGCTATATAAAAGAAATAAAAACTTCAAAATACCCTGAAAATGCACATGAAAGGGATTCACTTGCAGCAGCAATTAAAACATACAAAAATTACCAGAATAAGCTGGAACAAATTGAAAAACGTACTGAAAGTCTTGATCTATCAGCAGAAGAAGTAGATGAAATTAAGGCTGTGGTTATCAGGGGAAGGCCAATTACCTCAGCTATAAATGATTCTTTGAGATTGGAAGAAAATTCTCAGGATGAACTTGAATCTCAAATTGAAGAAATTGAACAGAATATAGAACAGGTAGACAAAGAAAAAATCGAAAAGACTGCCAGAAAACTTAAACAAAAGATAAAATCCCAGAAAAAACAGATAAAAAGTTTAAAGAACAAAAATAGACTCCTAAAAAAGGAGGTTAATAAACAAAAAGCTGATATTTCAAAACTTAAAGAAAAGATAGATAAGCTTCATTACGATTATTACAGGGACATTTTGCGTGAAAAAGAAATATCTTCTAAATTGGCATTAATCGAAGCTCTTCAAGAGAAATATAGTCATGAAAAAGCCCTTAGAGAAAAACTTGAAGAGAACTTGCAGTCAATAAAAAAGATCAGGGTAATGGAGTTATCCAAAAAGGGTATTCCTGTAAAGATCATTGATTCCTTCACCAGAGAAGGTATAAGGACTGCATGCGAATACTGGAAGATTAAAAAAGGTGATGTGGTACTATTATCAAGTACTGAGGGGGGAGGCTCCCAAACAGCCTCCTTAATAATTGAAATTGGCGTAAAAGCTGTTATTGCTGCAGATAAAATGTCACATCAAGCTGGAGAGGAATTTGAAAAAAATATGGTACCACTACTGGATTTAAATGGTATAAAACTCCAGATAATCGATGAATTTGCAGTTATAGAAGAAGATGTTCTAAAGAGAGAGATTGAAAAGTGGAGAAAAAATGTAGAGGCGAGACGGAAAAAAGAAGAAGAAAATAAACTTCTTAACGTTATAGATGAATACCGTGCTCAAAGAAGACGGGGATAAAATATAATCTTGAATATATGCTGAATTTCCTGATTTTTTTATAATAAATTTTATTAGGCTTAAAATTTAAGGTTCATTAATGTCTATTAAAATTGCAGTAATATTAGGGACAAGACCAGAAATAATTAAAATGGCCCCTGTAATTGATGAAATTGAAAATAGAAACATCAATTATGTATTGATTCATACAGGACAGCATTACGATCATGAAATGTCAGACCAGTTTTTCATTGATCTGGAATTAAAAAAACCGGATTACAACGTAGGCGTGGGTTCTGGATATCATGGAGAACAAACAGCAAACATGATTAAAGGCATTGAAGAGGTTTTAATTGCTGAAAAACCTGATTTAGTTCTTGTTCAGGGGGATACCAATGCTGTGCTTTCTGGAGCAATTGTGGCCTCAAAACTGCATATTCCAGTGGGGCACGTTGAAGCTGGTTTAAGGTCCTACGACAGGTCAATGCCCGAGGAAATCAATAGGGAAGTTGCAGATGTCTGTTCTAAACTTTATTTTGTTCCTACAGAAGGATCTGCCTTAAATTTACTTTTTGCCGGTCTAAATCGTGAAAATATTTTTATAACTGGAAATACAATTGTCGATGCATGTATAAGGAACCTTAAAATAGCAAAAAAGAAAACTGACATTAATCATATGCTAAATTTAAATGGTGACATAATGACCCTCACCATGCACAGGGCAGAAAATGTTGATAATAGGGAAAGACTTCAAAATATCGTTGATGCATTAACTGAACTTGATGAACTCACAATTGTCTTTCCAGTACATCCAAGAACCGTTAAAAATCTTGAAAAATTTGATCTACTCAAAGAACTTGGAAATTATGAACATATAAAACTAATAAAGCCACTTGGCTATCTTGAATTTTTACTGCTCCTATCAAGGTCTAAAATAATCATGACTGATTCAGGCGGCCTTCAAGAAGAGGCAATTACTTTAAATATTCCATGCGCCACGTTAAGATATAATACTGAACGCCATGAGACTGTTAAAGCTGGGGGAAACATGCTCTTAGGTGCTGAGAAGGAAAAAATAATAGATAATGTTAGAGAGATCCTTAACAATGCGGATTTATATAATAAAATGAAAAAAGCTCCTAATCCCTATGGCGATGGAAATTCATCCACAAAAATCATCGATGTAATTTTGAGTGAATATAGAGATAAAAAACTTAAAATATCAGTACCGGAAGATATAATGAAGGATAAAAGCCGTAAACTGATAAAAATTAATGAAAATATTACAGTTAAAGATTTTGAAAGAATAAACAGTAATTTAATAGTTAATATAGTATTTGAAGAGGGTGATCCTTTATATCCTTTTGATGAACTTGATTTAAAAGATAAATTTATATTGGTGGACCATTTAGCTTAAAAAAAATGATTTACAGTGATTGAAAATGACTAAAAAAAATTCAAAGATCACAGTGTTTGGTTTGGGTCATATTGGACTTCCAACTGCAGTTCTTTTTGCAAACAGCGGTTTAAAGGTTACTGGAGTGGATATTAACAAGGAAACCATAGAGCTTGTAAATAAAGGTATTTCTCCAGTTGTAGAACCGGGATTAGATGAACTTTTAAACAGGGCAGTCTTAGATGGAAAATTAGTTGCAACTGAAGACGGAGTAGCAGCTTCAAAATCTTCGAATGTTATGATCGTAGTTGTACCCACACCTGTAGACAAGTTTAAAAAATCAGACCTTACTGCAATTAAATCAGCATGCCAGAGCATTTCTAAAGGACTTAAAATCGACGATCTTGTTATTATAGAAAGTACTATACCTCCTAAAACCTGTGAGGATGTAGTTATTCCTATACTGGAAAATAGCGGTTTAAAAGCTGGAGAAGACTTTGGGGTGGCATGTACTCCTGAAAGAGCACTTCCTAATAATACAATATATGAAATGACCCATAATGCAAGAGTAATAGGTGGAATTAATAAAGAAAGTGCTGATAAAGCAGTTCTTCTTTATGAAAACATTACAAACGGAAAGATAATAAAGGTTAAAAATCTGATTACCGCAGAAATGGTTAAACTCATGGAAAACACATATAGAGATACAAATATCGCACTATCTAATGAACTGGCCATGATATGCGAAGAGCTGGGCATCGATGCTGTAGATGCAATAGATGCTGCAAATCATCATCCAAGAGTTAATATTCATATTCCAGGACCTGGGGTTGGAGGGCACTGCTTATCAATTGATCCATATTTTATAGTTGAAATGGCTGAAGAAAAAGGAGTAGATTCTACCTTAATAAAAAATGCAAGGAATGTAAATGAAAAAATGCCACAACATGTTGCTGAAATGGTTGAAAATACATTAAAAGAAGCTGGAAAACAGATTAAAAAGTCAAAAATAGGTGTCTTGGGTGTGGCATATAAGGGAAATGTTGCAGATGCCAGAGAAACCCCAGCAGAACCCTTAATAAAGCTTCTAAAAGAAAAGGGTGCTGAAGTATATGCTCATGATCCTTACACATCCAGGGATGTGATAGAATCATTTGACGCAAAACCTGTATCCATGAAAGATGTTTTAAACAGCGATATTGTGGTTTTAATTACTGATCACGGCGAATACAAAAACATCACTCCAGATATGATTGTAAATAAGCTTTTTATCTGCACAAGGCCAATTTTAAACCCTGCAAAATTTAAGGAGAAGGGAGTGCTCTTTAAAGGAATAGGAAGAATTTAATTTTCTTTTTTAGGAGTTGAATAATATTGAAAATACTTGTTTTTGAATATGCTACAGCTTTAGGAATAAAAGATCCTTACATCTATGCTGAAGGAAACGCAATGCTTAATGGTCTTCTTGATGATCTAAAAGATAAAAATGTGGATTACTTAATTTCAGGGGATAATAATGACCTGAATAATAATTTTAATAATCCCATCCAACTTGAAGGAGATTTGATGGAATGGTTAGAAAAAAATATCTCCAATTATGATTCTTGTCTGGTAATAGCTCCTGAAGAAGAATTTATTCTTTATAGAATAACGGAATTAATTGAAAAAAAAGGGGTAGATATTATAGGTTCAAGTTCAGAGGCAGTAATGAAATGTACAGATAAATATGAGACGTATAAATCTTTAAAAGGAAAAGTACCCCTTATAGAAACAGAAAAAGTATTTTTTGATAATATAGATGATTATGAAGATTTTGATAATAAAAATAAGATTATAAAACCTGCTGATGGAGTTTCATGCTCCGGAGTTACGGTTGTAGGGAATTTTGGTGAATTTAAAGATGCAATTTCAAAACTTCAGACCGAACTGCCTTATTTTATTGTTCAAAATTTTGTAGAAGGTACTTCAGCAAGTGTAAGTATTTTATGTGATGGAAAAAAGGCATTACCTTTAAGCTTGAATTACCAGGATATTGAGATTTCAGAGAATGGAATTAACTACAATGGTGGGCATGTGCCCTTAAAACATGAAATTGAAGTGCAGGCAAAAAATGTTGCTAAAAAGGCTGTAGAATCAATTGAAGGTCTTAAGGGCTATGTAGGAGTTGATATGATTCTGGGAGATCGAGCATATCTTGTAGAAATAAATTCACGGATCACAACGCCTTACGTTGCCCTAAAAGAAATATTAAATCTGAATCTTGGTAAGGCAATACTGGACTCTATTTACGGTGAATTACCCTCAAAAGTAAACTTAAATGGAAGAGTATCCTTTTATAAAGAAGAGAATAAATTAATAATAAAAAAATTAGAGTGAAATTTTATGAAAATTGCAGGATTTGATATTGGCGGGGCAAATACAGACCTTGCAGTGGTAGAGTTTGATAAAGAAGGGAATGTAACCCATATTAAAACTGATTTTAAATATTTTCCAATGTGGCTTAAAAAAGATGAACTTGGAAGTGCACTTTTAGAACTTTTAGGGGAAGAAGCATACAGAATCGATGCTATGGGAGTATGCATGACAGCAGAACTTGTTGATGCATACCAAACCAAAAAAGAGGGAGTAAAAGACATTGCAATTAAATCCAATGAAATTCTGGAAGTTCCAGTGGGATTTGTAGGAATCAATGGATTATTAAGCTTTGATGATACAATTAAAAGGCTTGACGAAGTTGCAGCAGCGAACTGGATTGCAACAGCTAAAATTGCCTCCAAAATTGAATGTAACTGCATAATGATTGACACTGGAAGTACTACAACAGATATAATCCCCATTAAAAATGGATCAGAATGTGCTAAGGGAAGATCGGATCTTGAAAGGTTAAAGACTGGTGAACTGGTCTACAGTGGAACTTTAAGAACCAATGTTGCAGCGCTGGTTGATAAAGTCCCTCTTAAAGACCAATGGATTAGAATCTCATCTGAACTTTTCGCAATAACTGCTGATGTGCATCTAATTCTGGGGAATATAAATGAAGAAGATTATACATGCAGCACACCTGATGGGACTGGAAAATCAAAAGAAGATTGTATGAGGAGAATTTCCAGGGTTGTATGTGGAGATCTTGAAATGTTAGGCGAATCTGATGTAAGGGAAATTGCTGAATACATTTATAAAATACAGGTTCAAAAGGTTGCTGATGCATTATCAGAAGTTTCAAGAAGGAAAAATATTTGCAAAGTCGTAACAACAGGACTTGGAATGGATATAATTGGTAAAGAAGCATCAAAAATGGCAGGAATTGAATTTGTAGGAATGGATAAACTATTGGGCAAAGAAGAGTGCGTTGTTGCCCCTGCAATTGGGGCAGCATTAATGATGGAAGAGTTTTTAAGGATGGAAATAAAAAGGCAAAATAAATAATTTAATTTTTTAGCAAAGTATAAAAAGGTTTAAGCTTAAATAACTCTTTTTGGTACAAAAGATAAGAGTGATTCAATGTCCAGAAATAAATTTATCATTGCTATTTTATTCATATTTATTGCTGGAGCTATATTCTTTATTTTGCTAAATTCCAGTGAAAATTCTACTTTAGGTACTAATAACGTGGGATATGTGACTAAAGACATATACAACCATTATGGGTCAACTGGACCTAAAATGGCTGTTATAACTGGTATGCATCCGCGTGAAAAATTGTCTACTGCAGTTGTACCAGAAGTGATTAAATTATACGCTCTTACACATAATGTGGAAATAGTAAATTACCAGGTAACTGTAACTGATAGCCCTGAAGTCTTTTCTAAAAGCCGTTTTAACGGCGAGTCCCTGGTTGCACAATATGTAATTCCGGACATTAAAAAATCAAACTATGACCTTGTAATAATCTGCCATGACCATGAAGTAGGTTATGGTGATGGATATTATATTGCAACTCCGAGTATGGACTCGAAATCTATTGTTCTGGCATCAGGAGTTCATAACATTCTAAAGGACTTTAATTATTACCAGAGAGACACAAGTAAAAGAACTCAAAGCAGTTCAATTATTAAGGTGGATAATCCTATTGCCTACTCTGGAACTCCTGTATTTGTTTATGAGATGCCTGAATGGTCTGGATATATTGAATCATTTATGAATTCATATAGATTAATCGATACTTCTTTCAATGTTTTAAAAGTTAATTCAGGAAATTAACCTATTTTTAGATATTACGAAGTAAATTTTATAAAGATTTTTATAATGCTTAAATTAAACTTTTTAAAATAAGTTAGGATTTGCATGTTTAAGAAAACCGTTATTCATTATCATCATGGATTTGTTGTTATTATTACGGCTACAGCAGGTTCCTTGAATTTTCAACTCCTGCTGAAGACATTACTAGGTTCAAATTACAGCATGTGTATCCAAGGATTTTATAACTACGATGAATCAGATACAAAAATAGCAGTTATAACAGGATAAATCCTCGAGAAAAAAGTTTGATTAACGTCTCTTCAGATGCAGCGAAAAATTATGAACAATCTCGTGATGTAGAAATTATACATTACAAATTGTAGTATTGGAAAATCCAGATTGCATAAGGAGCAGATGATATAAAGGTGAAGGTCTTGCCTGCAGATTATATAATTTCAGACATTAAATCAGACTATGATCTGGAGGATTTTGAAAAACCCCTAAAAGGGGGGGGGGTGATGTTATAAGCTTTAATTTAATTATTACTATGTAGGTGTGGTATTTTATCAGTTTATTTGTCATAAAAAAGGTATTAGAACGGTTAACTATATCATAGAAATATTTGAAAATTATCATATTGGCAAATGGAAGTTAATCAAAATCCTCTCTGATAATAATCTGTCAATGATCATAAACCTGGATATGGAAGTGGATTTTATATTGCAACGCCTTTAATGGATGCCAGATCAGTTGAACTTGGAGAAAATATTGATAAAGAATTTCCAGATTATAAATATTGTCCATCAGATGCAAATCCCAGAAAAAAGGAACTTCTACAGATATATTACAGAACCGCTTGCTCGAACAGGACGCCTACTTTTGAATGTATTATTATTTATCTTTGTATTATAAAGAAAATGAATCAAATTTTAAGCTCTATACAATCAAGAATTTTGCTCATCCGGTTAAAGTCAACAGGTTTAATCAAGAAATAGTTTGCACGATTTTTATATGCCTCATTAATGTCATCAGGATAATTTGAAGCAGTTAAAATAACAACAGGCATTGATTTTAAGTTTTTATCTCTTTTTATACTTTTAAGAACTTCTAAACCATCCATGCGGGGTAAACTTAAATCCAGTATTATTATATCTGGCTTAGGTGCGTTTTTAAAGTCATCTTTTTGATATAAATATTGCATTGCTTCAATACCATCTTTTACAATGTGCAATTCACTTTTAATATTCATATCCTTAAACACTTCGGATAACCAGCGTGCATCTGCTGGATTATCCTCAATTAACAAAACATTTAAAGATCTGTTAATCATGATCTTATCCTCCCCATAATCTCTAAATTAGACATTAATATTTCCAATATATTTAATCAAGATTAATTCCAATTATTATATTGGAGTATCATTTTTTTACATTTTTATTATATGGTAATACTAACTAATAAACTTTGTTTTTTAAATAAGGATAAGATAAGGTGTTTTAATACTTTTCTGTATAATATTATTTATTATCATTTGGAATACAGCTTAATAATAATACAAAATTTAATAAATATACATAAAAATCCATTAAAAATTAAAAAATCATCAAATATTATATTAAAATAAAAAAACAAATTTTAATTTTTAATACCATACATTCTTTATTCCAATTAAATAAGCAATAATATTAGCGAAAAGATGCAATATAATTGATATAACAGATAATAGTAAAAGCATGTCAAAGGGGATAACAACAACGATTGATGCGAAGATTAAAGCACCTATAACAAGATCAAGTTGATCCAGAAGTGGAATGGGTCTACCTCTTTCAATTCTAAGTCTTCTTTTTAAAAAACTTCCAAAAGCATCACCTATTAAAGCTCCACCGCCAAGGAAAAAACCCAGTAGAGTGCCCTGAATAATATTATCTGGTAGTATACCATATGCCAAACCCATTTCTCCAGCTATTCCCTGTAATAAACCAATTAAAGCACCGATACTGGTACCGATAATTGTTCCGCGCCACGTTACACCATCGCCAATTATTCTACGTCCATCTATAAATTTACGGCGGAAATCAACTGGTATTCCCCCTCCAAATGCCAATGCTGAAGCGTTAGCAAGGTATGCTGGTAACATAAAGTATATTACATATGCTGACATAACTAAAACACTGATAACACTTGTATCCATAGTTAACCTCCTGATTTAAAACAAGATATTATTCATGTTATCTATTGAACTAATAAATAATTATATGGTGAGATGATGGTTATAAGGAAAACCAAGAGTCTATGTCCTGAGTGTCTTAGTGTTATTGATGCTGAGGTTTATGATGATAATGATAAAATAATGATAAAAAAGCAATGCAAAGTGCATGGTAATTTTGATAGTACTTATTGGGGAAATGATAAACTTTACATCAAAGCATCAAAAAGCAATTTTAAAGGTGAAGGTATTGAAAACCCTCAGACTTCTTCTGATGATGAATGTCCATTAAACTGCGGAATTTGTGGCGAACACGAAAGCCAGACCATCCTTGGGCTAATTGATGTGACAAATAGATGTAATTTAAAATGCCCTGTATGTTTCGCCAATGCTGCGGTTTCAAAACATTTATATGAACCCTCCTATGAAGAGATAAGAAAAATGCTTCAAAATTTGAGGGGTAATCAGCCTGTTCCAGCACCCGCAATCCAGTATGCTGGTGGAGAGCCAACGGTAAGAAAGGATATTGTAGAACTTGTAAAACTGGCAAAGGAAGAGGGTTTTACACACACTCAGATTGCTACAAATGGTTTAAGACTGGCAAGGAATCCTGAACTTGCCCATGAATTAAAAGAAGCTGGTTTAAACACAGTTTACCTTCAATTTGATGGGGTCACCGAAGAACCGTATCTAAGAATAAGAAACAAAAATTTACTTCCCACAAAACTTAAAGCAATGGAAAATTGTAGAAAAGTAGACCTGGGCATTGTCTTAGTTCCTACACTGGTTAAAGGGATTAATGATCATCAAATAGGCGATATAATTAGATTTGCTGTTGATAATATTGATATAATACGTGGCATAAATTTCCAGCCAGTTTCTTTTGCAGGTAGAACACCATCTGATGAGGTAGAGAAACAACGCATTACAATACCTGATTTTGAAAAACTGGTAGAAAAACAGACCAATGGGACAATAAAGGTTAAAGATTTCCACCCAGCATCATCTGTTTTTCCAATCTCAGAATTTATAGAAGCAATAGAGGGTGAAAAGCAGGTAATATTCACCTGTCATTCTCACTGCGGTGCTGCTACTTATATTTTCGTTGATGATGGAAATATCATTCCTGTTACCCAATTTATCGATGTTGACAGGTTTTTTAACCTTCTCTCAAAAAGTGCAGAAGATATTAAAGAGGGAGGGCTAACTGGTAAAGCAAAAACAGTTGCCAGAGCTACAGTTGAACTTCCAAGGACAATAGATAGGTCAAAAGCACCCAGTGCAGTAGATATTAAAAATATACTGATTTCAGTGTTTAAAGATAGATCATACGACGCTCTTGGAGATTTCCATCATAATTCATTGCTCATTGCTTGCATGCACTTCATGGATCCTTGGAATTTTGATCAGGATAGGGTAAGAAGATGCGTAATACACTATGCTGTCCCTGATGGAAGAATAATACCATTCTGCTCTATGAACGCTCTCTACAGGGAAGAAATAGAGAAAAAATTTGCAGTTCCACTAAAAAGAGAAACTATAATCCAAAATAGTGCATCTCAGTCTTTAGATAGAAGTAAGGGTTATTAATTAACAGGACATAATATTTAATTACTTTTCTGAATTAATTTCATAAAATTTCTTAAAGGTCTAAAAATGATTATAGAAACTCCATCAAGGCTCCATATTACTTTAATTGATCTTAATGGCTCTATTGGCAGGATAGATGGTGGTGTTGGGCTTACTATTGGAGAGCCCAACCTTATTCTTAAAGCTGAAACTACAGAAGATGGTATTGAGGTTTTATTTGAAGAGGACGGTTTGAGCAATGAATTGATGGATGAGTACAGGGAAAAAATTGAAAATTCCGCCGAAAAAATTAAGGAGTATTTAAAAATAAGTACTGGATTTAAATTTATCCTTAAAAAAACCTATCCTGCGCATTCAGGACTTGGCTCAGGTACTCAAATATCCCTTGCTGTAGGAAAAATAATATTGAAGCTTCATAATCAGGATATGGGTGCTGTTAAAATAGCCAGAATCGTTGGAAGAGGAGGTACATCGGGTATTGGAGTCAGAGCATTTGATCATGGAGGATTCATCATTGATGGGGGACATAAAATTGAAGAGAAACCCGATTTCTTACCATCATCTGCATCTACAGCTTCACCAGCTCCTTTATTAACAAGATATCATTTCCCAAAGGAGTGGAAAGTAATTTTAGCTATACCTAATGTTCCTGCAGGAGCTTCAGGTCCAGAAGAAGTGAACATTTTCCAGAAATATTGTCCAATACCTTTAAATGAAGTTCAAAGACTTTCCCACATCCTGCTAATGAAAATGATGCCTGCTGTGGTTGAGGGAGATTTAGAATCATTTGGATCATCTGTCAATCAAATACAGGAAACTGGGTTTAAGAAGATAGAACTTGAACTTCAGGATCCAGTGATTGACGAAATAATTGAAAATATGAGGTCTGAGGGTGCAGCCGGAGTAGGTATGAGTTCATTTGGGCCAACGGTATATGCTGTTACAGATAATAATGTAAAAGGTATATCCAGGGCAGCGTGTAACGCAATGAAGGATGTTAGCGGTAAAGTAATCGTTACAAATGCATGGAATAAGGGTTATATAATAAAATAAAATCTGATGGTTTACATGAAAGAAATAAAAGGTAAAGTATGGAGATTTGGGGATAACATAGACACAGATGTTATAATTCCAGGAAGACATCTGAGAACCTTTAATCCTGATGATCTTGCAGCTCACGTAATGGAAGGAGTAGACCCTGAATTTTCTAAAAATGTTGAAAAAGGAGATATCATAGTTGCAGATGAGAATTTTGGCTGCGGTTCATCAAGGGAACAAGCACCAGTGGCCATTAAACATGCTGGGGTAGCTGCGGTAATTGCAAGATCATTTGCAAGGATATTTTACAGAAATGCCATAAATATTGGGCTTCCTGTTATTGTAGCAGAAATAAATGCTGATAAAGATGATATATTAAGAATAGACCTATCAAAAGGTATTATCCAAAATTTAACTACCGATGAAACTTTTAAAATTGAACCGTTTAAAAAGTTCATGCTGAATATCCTTGAAGACGGTGGACTGGTGAATCATTACCTTAAAACGAAAGATAAGAAGGTTTAGATTATTTAAACCATAATTCTGCTTTCTATATAAAAAAAACAATTAGATCATAATGTCCATATATTGTTAAAGAAAATCTACAAAAATCAATTCATTTGTTGTAAACAAATAGAATAAACTTAATAGAGGAATAATAATGAAATGCCCTGCATGTGGATTTGAATCCTACGAAATATTGAAATCAAAGGGTAAGCATTCAAAGGAACTACTTTTGAAGTGTGAGGGTTGCGGCAATATTTATAGGGAAATTGTAAGAAGAGAAAAACCTGTTGATGTACGGATCATCACCAGTGAATTTGAATCTTCTAAAAAAGAATTTATTAAGCTCTATCCTGATGAAGAGTTTAGGGTTGGTGATGTTATTGAATTTCAAAATAAGAAGGTCCAGATTACATCAATCGAAACAAAAAGAGGAGGAAGAATTAATAAAAGTTTGGTCAGTGAAATAAACACTATCTGGGCTTCTTCTCTGGATATACCGGCAAGAATAGGTATTTCTGTTGATTTTGGCGGTAGGATTATTTCTAAAAAGGTTGATGTTGACAGGGATTTTGAATTCCATATTGGAGATGTGGTCAAACTTGGAGATCTTATTTTTAAAGTTAATTCAATAAAAACAATTGAAAGAAAGGTTAGAAAGGGCTTTGCAAAGGCATATGTAACAAAAAGAGTTTATGGGAAACCTTTAGATAGAGGGGTAAGATATAATTATGATTTAAGCTCTAAATTAGTATGATGGAAAACGAAAGAATTGAACTTGTAAGAAGACTTTCTGAAATGGGATATATTAAAACAGAGAAAGTAAAACAGGCTATGCTGAAAGTTCCCAGGGAGGAATTTTTAACTGAATTAAATAGGCCTTATGCATATGTTGATCAGCCACTTCCAATTGGAGAAGGGCAAACAATTTCAGCACCGCACATGGTGGCAATGATATGTGAAATACTCTCCCTTGAAGAAGGTATGAAGGTTTTAGAAATTGGAACGGGCTTTGGATATAATGCTGCAGTTGTAGCAGAAATAATTGGTAAAAAAGGACATTTATACAGCATAGAACGTATAAGTTCCCTGGCAGAAACTGCAAAGGAGAATTTAAAAAGAACTGGATATTCAGAAAATATAACAGTGATTTTAGGGGATGGAACTAAGGGTTATCCTGAAGAAGCGCCATTTGATAGGATATACGGCACTGCAAGTGCTCCAAAATTACCTGAACCCTTAAAAGACCAGCTTAAGATAGGAGGAATCCTATTAATTCCAGTTGGGGAGCACAGGTATTTTCAGGATCTAATATGCATCTCCAGAAAATCAGAAGACGAATATGAAAAAAAATCAATTGGCGGAGTTGCTTTTGTCCCCATGATCGGTGATCATGGATGGCCAGAAAAGAAAATTTAGAAATAAACTTTATTTTATATTACTATACAAATTTTAATTTTACATTTTATATGGTATAACAAATTAATTTAACACTATTAAAGGATAAAGATTAAAATGAAGGTTTACATTGAAACATTCGGCTGTACATTCAATCAGGGAGATTCGCAGATAATGGCAGGGCTTTTGCAGGAAAAAGATGCCCAGATAGTTGAATATCCTGTAGATGCTGATGTAATTATTATTAATACATGCTACGTTAAACATCCAACTGAACAGAAGGTTTTAAATAGACTTGATAAGATTCAAAGAGAGTTTCCAGCTAAGAAATTAATCGTATCTGGATGTATGGTTGAGATCGATCCAGATAAACTACATAAAGTAGCACCATCTGCAGGATGGATTGGGCCTCGCCAAATTAAATCAACTGTAGATGTTGTAGAATCGTGTCTTGATGGTAAAAGTATAAGAATTGTTGGTCATGGAAATGATATTAAACCAGGTCTTCCAAAGATGCGTTTTAATCCACTGGTATATATATGCCAAATATGTGAAGGGTGTGATGGAAGCTGTACTTACTGCTGTACAAGATTTGCCAGAGGGAAACTTCAGAGCTATCCGGTTGAGGTAATAAAAAGAGAAGTTGAAGAAGCAGTTAATAAGGGCTGCGTTGAAATCCAGCTTACAGCTCAGGATACTGCAGCTTTCGGTAAAGACACCGAAAAAACATTGGCGGATTTAATTGAAGAAATAACCAGTATTCCTGGCGATTTCAGGATTCGAATTGGAATGATGCATCCAAAAAACATGATGAGAAATTTTGAAGAATTAATTGAAGCTTTTAAGCACAAAAACGTTTATAAATTCATTCATATACCTGTTCAAACTGGAAATGATTCAGTATTAGATGATATGAACCGTGGACACACAGTAAAACAATTTAAAGAAATAATATCCAGATTCAGGGAAGAAATTCCCCAAATTTCAATCGCCACCGATATCATTGTAGGATATCCAACTGAAACAGATGAAGCATTTGAGGATACCTTAAATTTAATAAATGATACTAAGCCTGATTTTATTCATATTTCCAAATACAGGCACAGACCAATGGCACTATCATCAAATTCACCTGAAATTCCTCATGATTCAATGAAGCAGCGTTCTAAAGCATTAAATGAATTAAAAACACGGATATTGCACGAAAACAATCTAAAAGAGGTAGGAAGCATTCAATATACATTGATTACTGAAAAAGGTAGTAAAGGTGGATATATTGGAAGAACAGATTCTTATAAACCAGTGGTTGTTAAAAATGCAGAAACAGGCGAATTTGTAAAGGTTAGAATAGAAGAAGCTACAGGTACTTATTTAAAAGGTTCTATTTTATGATGCTGTATTCTTATCTTCTCCACATAAGCTTCTTAGAGAGCTTTTCCATCTTTTTGGCTTCATTCATCTGTTTTTCAAGATTTCCATCTTCTATAACTATAGAACCTTGATATCCGCAGTGTTGACATCTCCATATGCCCTCATTAGGCTCTTCATTCTTTATTTTATGCGAACCGCAGTGGGGACAGAATGTTCTCCTGGTCATGTTATTTATATTTAATTTTCGGGTATTTAATCCTTATGAAAGCTGTTTAGATATTATTAGAAAGGTGTAAATTCAATTAAAAGAAAGTGCTCTTTATATTTATTTTAGAGGCATGCCAAAAACTTGTTTCTGCGTTTTCGAATTTAATCGCAAACATGCGAAAATTTTTTAGTGCCGTGGGCCGGACTTGAACCAGCGACATCCAGATCTTCAGTCTGGCGTTCTCCCAACTGAACTACCACGGCGTATGGGCCGGACGAGATTCGAACTCGTGATCACCTCCGTGTCAGGGAGGTATCATACCCCTAGACCACCGGCCCGTCTGGAGTACTTGAATATAAACGAATTCCTATATAACCTTTTCTCTTATTTGCTAAATATTTTTTGGAAACAAAAATTGGATGATTATTTTAAATTTTTAATATTTTCACCCCTAAAATCATAAATCTGTTCTTTGATGTTCTATGGATAATTCCATGATGCAGTGGCATATGTTTGAATAATGGAGTAGTAATATTGATATAATTGTTAATAAAGATAAAATCTGAAGTTAAAAGCGTCGTTTAACTCATAAAAACGTTTTTTAAGCCAAAAATAGATTCATTATTTTTATATAATACTTAAAACAATTATTAATAGTAAAAGTATCACTGGAGAGTAATAATATGGATGTAGAACCAATTAAAACAACTGTAGAAGAACTTTTAAAGGTTTTAGCTACAGATAATGTAATAGGTGAAACAATAGAGACTGAGGATAAACTTCTTATCCCGGTTACAAAATTTGGGATGGCTTTCGGTGCTGGAAGCGGTGAAGGTCAGGGACCCGGAAGTCAGGGTGGAGGAAAAGGTAGCGGTGCTGGTGGAGGTGCTGGTATTGAGCCCATAGCCATGATAGCAGTTTTCAAAGGAGTAAAAGGCCCTGAAGGAGTTAGAATAATGCATTTAACACCGCCAAATCCAATAGGCCGTGCTATATCTGAAGCAGTTCCTGCAGTAATAGATCTTATGAAAGAGAGCAAAGAAACAGTCAAAGATTTAACCAAAGAGGAAAAGAAGGAAGAAACAGCATAAATAATTCTATTTTGAGTGTGATCTAAATTGATCATTGCAACTGCCATTGTACTAATTATAATACTAATTTTAATTTGTATTCTGGTAGTTCCCCTTAATGTTTTACTTAAATTGAAGATCGAAGGTTCGAAAATCAGCGGATATATTAAAATAACCTGGATGAGAATCAGATTGATCAAAAGAGAATTTCCTGAATATGAAGTTAAAGAAAAAAAAGAAAAAAGAGCGGTTAAAGAACAAAAATTCGATACTAAAAAACTCCCTAAGATAATTTCTCTTTTATATGAATCATTACCTCATTTAATGGGAGTTTTTAAAGCATTTTTAAAATCAACTAACTTTCAAGGATTTAATTTAAAATTAAGGCTTGGATTGGGCAATCCTTATGATACTGTATTGATAAGCGGATACTTATATTCTATAATTGCTATAATGAATTCAATACCGAGAGTTTCCCTGTATTTAGAACCTGATTTTCATAATGGACGGTTAGAAGCTGCTATAAAATTAAAGATTAAAATAATACTTTTTTGGATTGTATTTAAATCATTGAGGGCTTTAACAAAAAAGCCAGTGAGAGCCCTTATAAACGAATTTAGAAGAATGAGATGAGATAATGAAAAACAAATCTTCCACTAATTTAAAAAGAGTGGTTTTTGATCCTTTTAAAACCGAAGGAAGAGTTATTTACCCTATTGTAGATGTTTTAATGATTAACGGGTATTTTAATGTTTTAAACATATCACCGGTAGCTCTAATTATAGAGGAGAAGGATGATGTTTATATTTTGCTTTTAACCTACGACCATATTGATGATGAAGAGCTTTTTGAACTTTTTTCATCTTTTAAGCAATAATTTAAATCTATTTAGAATTTTTCATGGCTAATTTCAGCGAATTATGGCAATCATTGATACAGTGAATGGTAACAGGGATATTTTTTATTCTGCTTTTTGTATAAACCTTTTTTTTACAGCATAATGGGACTATTAAGTGAAGATCGAAACCTGATTTAGAGGACAGCAATCTCCATTTATTTTCACTTTCATGGGATAAAATATCAGTGCAATTTTCGAATTCAACAACCATAATATCATTAATTCCACGAAAGGCGAATATATCAGGGGTATATTTGCCGAATTTAATTGGAATTCTTCCAGATATTCCACCAGAATGCCTTTTAGTTTTAACGCTGTAACCTTCTTTTTGAAGTATTTCTACTACAGATTTGAACATTTTTTCTGGAAAAGTTTCAGAAATTCCATCTACAGATGTGATTTTTACTCCCATACTATCCCTTAAATTTTTTTACTTCAATTAGATATTATATAAACAATGTATATAAATATTTGCTATTTATAGTTTAATGTGTATCTTTTTACCATAATTATGTAATATTTTAAAATTTTTTGAACAAAAATCCTAATTAAATTTAATAGACAAATGTATTTATAAAAAAATGTTATTATTTTCTTAATTTAATCAATTTTGTTCAGATATTCTGCCATTATTACTGTATAAAATATCAGTTCCCTGCTAAATTATTAAAAATGTTTATATATAAGTTCTGATATTTTACTATTATGGTTAAAATAAGCTCAAATTTTGACTATATTGTTTGGTAATTTTGGTGATATTATGGAAAAATTAAAGGAAGAAATTATAAAAATGAGATATATGATCCTCGTAAAGAAGGGTCTTATAGATGACAAGTATGAATCGTTTAAAAACATGTCCACAATTGTGGAAGAATATGAAAATCAATTCATTCCAGGAACAGTCTTGATTAGCGAAAAAGCTGGTTATAAATTGCGAATTGAATATCCTGTGGAATAAATACGTTATTTTTTATTGGAATTATTTTTATACTAAATTTAAACCTAATTTTTATATTATTGCAATTTTCCCAGCCTGTGTAATGGCAAATTTTTCAAAGTATCTGGACTTTTCTACAAGCCCCATATCAATGAGTCCTGCTAAATGTTTGTAGACCATTGCACGGGATATACCTGCTTTTTGCCCTATCTCTGCCGCTGTTAGATCTTCTAAAGATAAAAATTCCAGTATTTTTTTCCTTGTTTTAGATAGATCCAATTTTAAAATGGGAATTCTTAATATTTTATCATTGTAACAGGTGAAAATAGCATTAATACCCTCTTTATTTGCCACAAAATTTAGTAAAGGACCTATACCATCTCCTCCATAAGCAATGAATATTTCGCCATGCTTTTTAGCGCCATTTACAACTTCTGATATCTTTTTACATATTTCCAGTGGATCTTCTGTTTCTATTATAATTTCTCCACCTTTGATGAATTTATCAAGCTCAGTTTTTCTGTGATGCATTCCACTTAGTATAATTACTCCTTCTGCTTGAATTTTCATCGACGCATTAAACAAACACTGTCCCTTCAGATTGGTAATCAAAGTTCTCATTTCTTCACCTGCTGAAATATATTAATTTTCATTAAATTCAATATTCTCACTTTAGTATTGAATGTTCTACAATAAAAGTTATATAGATAGCAAAGTTTATTTAGCATTCTTAATGTATCTAATAAAAAAAGGATAAATGGAGGATGGAGGAAATGACCGGAGAATTGACATCTGATGGAGAAATATCGACACGACAGATAAATATGGGGATAAAAAATGAAATAGCCAATGATAACAATCTTTTAAAGATTGAAATCCCTGAAAAACTGGATTCTATAGCAGTTGGACTTAAAGATGGAGTCAGCGTAACTTTAAAAGGTGATGTAGGAGATTTTGTTGGTGCACTTACTGATGGTGCCAGGATAGTTATTGATGGTAATGCAGGCCGTTATGTTGGAGATAACATGACAGGTGGCGAAATAATTGTTAATGGTTCTGCAGACGATGGTGTTGGGTTTGGAACCTACGGGGGAACAATAGTTGTCCATGGAAATGCTGGAAATGGTATAGGACAGTTGAATAAAGGGGGTTTAATCGTAATTGATGGTGATATTGGGAATTTAGCCGGTCTTTATATGTTGTTTGGTGATATTATCGTTACTGGTAATGCAGGAGTTGATACTGGTGACTGGATAATAGGAGGCACTATTTACATTGGGGGGACATATGAAACAGGTACTAACGCAGAAGTACGCGAATTAGATACAGATGATAAGAAGAAATTAAAAGAAATCTTCGATACTTATAAAATTGAAGCAGATATCAGTAAATTCATTAAGATGGAACCTAAAAAATTAAGGCCATTCTACGGGTGATTAAATGAAACAGATTCTTCTAACAAATCCAGATGATTGCGATGGATGTAATAAATGTGTGGAAGCATGCAGTGAAGTTAACGATGAAAGCGGATTATTTTTGCATAAAATGACCAAAGGGTATCAAATAACTGTTTGTCAGCAATGTATCAATCCATCATGCATTAAAGGATGTTTTAGAGATGCCATATACCGCAAAAATGGTATTGTAAAAATTAACGATGATCTCTGTATAGGGTGCAAACTATGTGTCCTTATGTGTCCAATTGGCAGTATAACCTATACAGATAACAGTATGTTGAAATGTGAGCAGCAGTGTGCTGAATCCAATGGAGGAAAGCTTGCGTGTATTGAAGCATGCGAACCTGAATGTTTAAAATCAGTGGATGTTAAGGATGTGGCCACTGGAATTCAGCAGGGCTTTGAAATTAGTGGATTATCTTCACCAGGAACATCATTTGCTCCCTTTGATTCTTCAGATCTTTCAAATGTAACACAGGGTCTCTGTGTATTTTGTGGAACATGTGAAATCGTTTGTCCTGCAGATGCAATTGAAATTGTAGATAACCATGCAGAAATTGATAAATCCAGATGTATAATGTGCGGGTCATGTTTTGCAGCATGCCCTGTTTTAATACCAAGTGGTGCAGGAAGTATCTGGGATCCAAGAACTATTGCATCAATTAGATTTACTTCTAAAGCAGGGAAATATGTGCTGAGGGGTTTTGGAACTGAAAGGCAGCTTCCAAGTTTTGATAATATTATAATTTTACCTGCTCAAGTATCAGTTGCTCCAGTAGATAAATACAGGGAAGCCTGTAACACAGGAGTTGTTCTTGGAACAAGATACGCAGAAGAACCTCTTGTTTTAGATACACCGGTTTTAATTGCTGGAATGTCATTTGGTGCATTGAGTAAGGAGTGTAAAGTAGCCTTTGCTAAGGGTACAACAATGGTTGGATCAGCCGCTAACACAGGTGAAGGTGGAATGCTTCCTGAAGAAAGGGAAGAAGCAGATAAACTGGTTGTTCAATACTCATCAGGTAGATTCGGAGTTTCAGCTGATTATTTAAATGCTGGTGATGCCATTGAGGTTAAAATAGGTCAGGGGGCAAAACCAGGAATGGGAGGACACCTCCTTGCAGAGAAAGTTAGCCCGGAAGTAGCCCAGATAAGAGGAATACCAATTGGAACTGATGCATTAAGCCCATGCAGATTTCTGGACGCAACAAATGATGGAGATCTTGCCAAGCATATTGAACTCATAAGGGAAGTAACTGACTGGCGTGTTCCTATAATAGTTAAGTTAGGGCCTGGAAGAGTAGATGAAGATGTTAGAATCGCTGCAGAAGTAGGAGCAGACATAATATCAGTCGACGGAATGGAAGGTGGAACAGGAGCAGCTCCTGAAGTAGTTATTGAACATACAGGAGTACCAACACTTGCTTCACTGGTTCAGGCTGTAAATTCTCTTAATGAAATGGGTATGAAAGATAAAATAGACCTTATAATTACCGGAGGAATAAGGAGCGGTGCTGATGTAGCTAAAGCTATGGCTATGGGTGCTGACGCTGCTTATATAGGTACTGGAGCAATGATAGCTGCAGGATGCCGCGCCTGTCGTATGTGCTACACAGGAAAATGTCCTGTGGGTGTGGCAACTCAAGATCCAGTATTGAGGGAACGGTGTGATGTTAATTTAGCTGCAGAAAGAGTTGGTAACTACATTAAATCAATGACAGAAGAAACAAAAATGCTTGCACAGCTTGCTGGCCACAATGACATACGCAACTTTTCACCAGATGATTTAAGAGCGCTTGACACAAACACAGCAGCAATAACAGGACTGAAACTTATAGGACAATGAATCCCTTATTTCTTTTTTTAGGGTTTAAAAAGTAAATAGTTAGAATATTTTTTTTATTCTATTTTTTTGAATTCATTTTTTGGCGCTCCACATATTGAACATATTTCAGGAGCTTCTTTTTTTATGGTGTTTCCACAGAAATTACATACATAATAGAATGTTTCTACATTTTTTCCAAGATTTTCCAGTGCTTCCTGATAAAGACCTGCATGGATTTCTTCAACCTGGTTTGCCACATCAAAGCTCCAGAGGGCACCTTTTTCATCTTCCTCTTTAGCCACTTCTATAAATCCAGGATACATTTCTTTAAATTCTTCAACTTCACCCTCTATTGCTTCCTTGAGATTTTTTTCGGTGTTTTTAATTCCATTCATGAATTTAAGATGGTTATGTGCATGCACTGTTTCAGCATAAGCTGCAGCTCTAAATAATCTTGCTACCTGTAAATATCCTTCTTCTTCTGCTTTTTTTGCAAAAGCTAAATATTTTCTGTTTGCCTGTGATTCACCGGCAAATGCTTCTTTTAAATTATCCATTGTGCTCATTTAATAACTCCTAAAGTTAATCATACATATTTTAATAGTATGATTATTTATCTTTTACTATTTCAAATACAATCTAATAAATTGCCTTAATTTAGATGAAAATAGATTTCAGCATTAAAAATGGCAAAAAGTCAGTATTTAAAGATATAACATGTTATTAAGTATAAAAGAAAAAAATTATTTTTATTGTCCAGTTGAATAATAAAAATAAAAATCAGGCTGTTTTAACAGCCATCTCGATGTCTTCAGCTTTAACAGTTTTCCTTCCGGCGTGTTTTGCAAGCTCTACAGCTTTTTTTGCAATTTCTTCACCTTTTTCTTCTAAGGATTTTGCTAAAGCTTCTTTTGCATCATCACTTATTCTTTGAGCACCAGCATTTTTTATGATTCTTCCAACTGGAGCAATTGGTAATTCAGCCATAACTTCACCTCCAGTTTAAGCTGTGCAACCATAATATTTAAACTTATCTATTTTAATCCCATGTTTAGCTATCATAATCTCCCTACTGTTAGGGTAAATGAGCATATGATATATGGAAAAAAAATATGGTGGCCCAACAATAATAGAATATTTTGGTTAATGAACTTTTGATTTATACTATGGCTTATAAGTTATCATTACATTGGAGATGTCTGGTTGTTTATAATCATAATTAAAATAGACCAAAACTTATAAGATGGTGGAAATTGATATGAAATCGCATGTTTAAAGAATTGAACATTGACCCGGAGGTACAGAAAATACTCGAAGAAAGCATTCAAAGGGAAATTTCAACTGAAGAAGCAGAAAAACTAATGAAAACTGGTGGAAAAGAACTTCAAGCTCTAATTATTACTGCTGACCTGTTCAGGGAAAATTTAGTTGGGGATAATGTTACATTTATCCAGAACTGGAACATTAACTTTACTGACATGTGCACTGGAAGCTGCGGATTCTGTGCATTTAAAAAAGATCCTGATGAAGAGGGTACGTATTTTTTAGGTATAGATGAAATCGTTGAAAGGACAAAAAGTGCTGTTGGTGGCGGTGCTATCGAAGTGTGCATACAGGGAGGTCTACATCCTGATATAGATGCATATTTTTATGAAGATATGCTTTTGAAGGTTAAAGAAGAAGTTCCTGATGTTCATATCCATGCTTTTTCTCCTATGGAGGTATTTTATGGTGCCTCCAGGTCTGATCTTTCCATAAAAGAAACCCTCAAAATGTTAAAAAAGGCAGGACTTGGTTCAATGCCTGGAACTGCTGCTGAAATATTAAACGATGATATAAGGAATATAATATGTCCTGGAAAGCTCCAAACAGCTCAATGGATCGATGTAGTAGAAACAGCGCATAAAGTGGGGGTTCCAACAACATGCACCATGATGTACGGCCACATCGATGATTTAAGTCATAGAGTCGAGCATCTACAGATTTTAAGGGATATACAGAAGAAAACAGGTGGATTTACAGAATTTGTTCCACTAAGCTTCATGCATAAAAATGCCCCAATTTTTAAAAAGGGAATTTCTAATGCAGGTACAACAGGTGCAGAAGATTTAAAACTTTATGCAGTTTCAAGATTAATGTTCAGGGATTTAATAAAAAATATTCAGGTGTCATGGGTAAAACTGGGCTTTAAATTTGCTCAAATTTGTCTTATGGCTGGCGCAAACGATCTTGGAGGGACTTTAGGCGAGGAAAATATATCGAGAACTGCAGGCGCTACTCACGGAGTATACACTCCTCCAAGTGAATTAGAAAGATTAATAAGAGATATTGGAAGGTTTCCAGCCCTGAGAAATACTCTTTATACCGAAATAGAAGTTTTTTAGAATTATCTTTTTGTTATTATTACTTTATCTCCGTCTTCGGCCAATTTTAATACTTCTAAATTCTCTATAATCTCTCCAATATGATTTACATCTGATGCTGGCTGTGATTCACCGTAAAAAACGCAAAAAGCATTTCCGGGAGGCCAGTAAGATATATCTCCACATTTAGATTTTCCAGAGGGGTTTTCATATTCTAATTCCACTGGAATGGTAAAATAAATTTCTTCGAAGTATGTATTTGTATTTCCTTCAATTGGTAGTGCATTATAAACTTTTCCTGCTGTTACTGGGTTTCTACCATCTAATTTTCCCTTAGCAATTCCTTTTCCAACCACTTCTATCATGATTTCCATAAAATCACCTGTATTTTTGATATAATTCTTCCATAATTTTAACCCCGCTCGACGTTCCAATCCTTGTGGCACCGGCTTCTATCATATCTAAAGCTGTTTGTAGGTTTTTTATGCCTCCTGATGCTTTTATACCTATATTAGGCCCAAGAGTTTCTTTTAGAAGAGCTACATCCTCTACAGTTGCACCTGATGTACCAAAACCAGTAGAAGTTTTAACAAAATCAGCTCCAGCTTCCTCTACTAACTTACATGCCCTTATTTTTTCTTTTTCACTTAGCAATCCAGTTTCTATAATTACTTTGACAGTACGGCCATTTGCAGCCATCATTACTCCGCTGATGTCTTCTTTTACATTTTCATCTAATTCAGATTTAAGAAGGCCAATGTTCATTACCATATCCACCTCACCCGCACCAGATTCAACAGCATCTTTGGTTTCGAAAAACTTTATTTTAGATGTATTTGCGCCAAATGGGAATCCTATAACGGTACAAACCATTACATTAGAGCCTTTTAACTGTTCTAAAGCAAGATTAATATAGCTGGGATTAACGCAGACACATCCAAAATTATATTTTTTTGCATCATCGCAGAGTCTTTTAATATCAATTCTGGTGGCTTCTCTATTCACATTGGTGTGATCTATCATTTTTGCAAATTTTTGAGGATATTTAATCAAATCCATGTTCTAACATCCATTAATTTATGAAAATTTAAATTTCTTTGCCATGTAAGGCCCTGATTTATTAAAGCCGAATTTTCTGTAGTAATTTCGAGCTCCTATACCGCTTGTAACCAGTATTTGACCCATATCATAATCTTCTGATGCAATTTTCTGAGCTTCTTCCAGTAACTTTTCTCCGAATCCCAGATGCTGCCATGCATTTTCATCTTTCTTACCTAACGGCATCATTGAACCGTAAACATGTAATTCACGAATAAGAGCAGTTTTATCATCTATTTCAGGTCTATGGGCCTCTGAAGATGGTATTCTAAGCCGTAAAAATCCTATTAAAATATCATTTTTTACATCTTCAAACGATATGAAGGTTTCATCTCCTCCGCCAGCATTATATTCCTCTTTTAAAAGTTTTACTTTGTTTAGCTCAGGTTCAATCCCATAGGATGCTTTATGGCCTACTTCTCTGCATCTGATACACTTGCAATTTATGTCTAGATGGTGAATTTTATTGTAAACCAGTTCACCGAGATTCGATTTTTTAACCCCTGCCTTGATCAGGGGAGATGGTATGTCCCTTTGAATTCTCATGGTCCTGACCCATTTGGGGAGGATTTTTTTAATTTCAACAATTAAATCCACAGCTTCTTCGCTTGTATAAGGTTTATACTCTCCTCTTTCCCACATTTCATGAAGTTTTGACCCTCTGGTAACCAGACATGGGTATATCTTTAGCATATCTGGTTTAAAACGTTCATCAGAGAATAGTCTTTTAAATATTCTTATATCCCTATCAAAATCTGCAAAAAGCCCGGGCATGAGATGCATGGCCACTTTAACACCTGAATCTCTGATTATTCTCGCCGACTCGATGGTGTCTTCCACAGTATGCCCTCGCTCAATCCGTTTATAGATGTAGTTATAGATCGTTTGAACACCAAGTTCAACCCTTGTAACGCCCATTTGAAGCATTCTATCAACATCTTCTATTTTGCAGTAGTCAGGACGGGTTTCGAATGTCATTCCAACGCATCGAACTGCAGAATTTTCATTTTTCCCTTGAACATCTTCTAAATAAACAAAATCCTTGGATGTTTCAATTTTATTTGCTAAATCAGGTCCTCTTAAGCCATCAGATGATTCACTGTTAACCGATACTTTCTTTACCCCAAAATCGTTCATTGCATGTATGCATTTGGTAACGAACCATTCTTGATAATCTAAGAAGTATGATGGGAATGTTCCACCCATTATAATCAATTCCACTTTATCCAAAGGATGCCCGATGCTTTCAAGCTGAAATAGGCGGTTGTAAACCTGTAAATATGGGTCAAAATTAAACATTCGAGCCCTTAAAGCTGCCGGTTCCTCGCCTGTGTAACTTGGAGGTGCTATCTCGCTTTCAGGGCAATACAAGCATCTTCCATGTGGACATTTATGCGGTTTGCACATCACAGCAACAATGGCGACGCCGGAAATTGTCCTTGTGGGTTTTTTTCGAATTACGGCAGCAATTTTTTCTCTTTCATCAGGAGTTGCATTTTCAAGTATATCTGCATTGCTCATGAATTTTTGAAGATTGTAATCTCTGCAAGCCATGTGCTTGGCTTTTTCAAGCTGGCGCTTTGTCTGGATCTTTCCCTCCAGCATATCTTCGATTATTGCTCTGCAAGCATCTTTCATATCTGTTTTCACCAGAAAAGTTATTTATTAAACCATACTTTAGTTCTAAATATAGTATGTTTTGTATTAATATATCTGATTTGAAAAGACTAAATTATTGAAAATTCATTAATTAGAAAATAACATTATGAAAATAGCCAGTGGACTGTAAATTTGTAATTTGAATTAACTGTTTAATCTACATTTTCAAATCTAATATTCTTCGAGCTACTTCCTTGAACTTGCTTAGATCCATGGTCAGGCCGGTCTTAAAGCTCAGGGTCGTCGAGATAGCACTCATTTTCTAATAGTACTATACCTTTAATGGCTCTTAATTCTTTAACATTGTCTATTGTCTAATTTATTTCAAGATTATTTCTTTTTCAATGAATTGAATAAGTGAAATTCACGGCCACTTATGCCCTGGATCTGCCATAGGATATAAACTGTAGAAATTAAAATAAAAGAACTTTTCATCGACACAAGTAAAAATGATGAAATAGTTCTTTTTAATGGCCATAGTTACATAATCACCAACGTGGAAGATTCTAATGGCTATAAGTGGATAGTTATAACCAGTACATGAGTTAATACTAATTATCGCAAAAGTATATTAATATTTAATTCCTATAATCAGTTCTATGGATATAAGGGGCCAGATGTCTTTAGAATTTGCTATTATTGCAGGTATAATACTGGTAATTGTTTTATGTGTTTCCATTATTATTGGAAATGAAATTGAGCTAACTCATGCCATGGGAGCT
>DAVZ01000015.1 GCA_002505765.1 Methanobacterium sp. UBA176
AAAATTTACCTTTCTGTTAAGTCTAATAATTAAAATAGCCCTAATAGTCTTAATAGCACTATAATTACTATAATGATTATTAAAATATATAATAGGTTGTATTGCCATTTTTCATCCATTTCAAACCTCAAAAAATTTATTTTTTGGGTTCAGGAAAACAGAGTTCCCCTTCAACTTGTTGAAAGAATGGATAAGGTTTGCAGGGTAGCAAAGGTTCAGGAAAACAGAGTTCCCCTTCAACTCAATTTTTTTATTGACACTTATTGGATTTAGAATGTAATATCAGCAAGTATTAACAGCATTATTATAATCACGTTTTTCTCCGGGTTTCAATAAATGCTCTAATTTTATTATTATAATTTACATTACTGGATTTTTATGGGATAGTACTTTATATAACCTCCAGATATACCGGTATTTATAATCTGTATATATTTTGTAATATATTTTATCATTATTATTACTCTAATTAAATCCCTTTTTTAATTTATTAGAAATAGTTATGGAAATATGTATTAATTAAAAATAGTTTCAATGAAAATAATGAAAAGAAAAAATTTATTTTATTTAAGCTGGAGTTAGATATTTTGGATTGTTGTTGGTATGAGCTTTGCCGTGTACTATGCAGAAATCTGCATCGCATCCTTTTTTACTCATATCACAGTAAAACATTCCTTCCGGGCATCCCTGTTGATTTGTATAGCTTAGAGTGCCTGTTTTAGTACAATAAGGACAATAATTTTCCCATGTTCCTTTATGAATGTTGTAATCAGTATACAGACTACAGGAACACTTTGCATCTGCAGAGACTACCTTTGAGGAAATTTGAGGATTTCCATTAACGGCATATTTAGATAAATCTTTTGTTTTGGAAGTTACGGTTGTTTCGGGAGAAGCGCTGACTTTTTTGTACCTTTTGTTAACCCATTTGGTTCTCCATTTACCTTTATACTTGTATCTAACCTTTACTTTTTTGTATCTGTATTTTTTGGATTTATAGTACTTTGACCTTTTGTATTTCTTTTTGTAACTTATGGTTTTGATGGATCCAGCAGCACTTACTTCTAAAGTATTTTTTTCTTTTGAACCAATTTTAGCATTTCCATTGGCTGCAAGCTGGGTATCGGTCCCCCCGATTGCTGGGAAAACACATATCACCATACCCAGAGCAAGCAGAAATGCATACAACCATGGCATCTTAATATTATCGCCCCCATGCCCTAATATATACAAAATTAGAGCTTTTTGGACAGTTTATTTATATTTCTATAATCTGTATATAAATATTATCATTTAATTTACTAAAAAAGATTCTCATATATTTGTTTTTTTTGTTTAAAGATATATTAGATGCATTTTTTATTATAAAATACTTTTAATATCTATATATTTTTATTTCTAGTCTATTAGTTTAAATTAAAGTCTAATTAGGAATAAAGATAATATGCAACGGTTTTGATGTCAATTATAATATCTTTAAATTAATTTATAGAGTATTTACATGATTAATTTTGTAAAAATCATCTTATAATATTAAGAAACTGAAAAAAGTTTCTTAATTATTTTGATAAATCATTTTCAATCCTAAAAATCAAGTTTTAAAAAATGTGATTTTTTTAGATTAGTATTTAAATATGAATTGAAATAACAAAATTGTTTTTATTAAATTAAATAGTTATTTTTCCTATTTAAGACATTAAACTCTTTAGAGTGAATTTAAATGATTTTAAGGAGATTTATAAAAAAATATAAAAATACTATAAATCAGAGTAAAGATAAATTGAAAATTATCATAAAGGAGTTTAATATGATACTTGTTGTAGGAGGCGCAGGATATATAGGTTCTCATTTAAACAAAGAAATAAGTAAAAAAGGTTATAAAACGGTGGTATTTGATAATTTAAGTTATGGGCATGAAGAATTTGTAAAATGGGGGACTTTTGTACAGGGAGATCTTGGGAATATTCAGGATATAAGGTCTGTTTTTGAGAAATATCCAATTGAGGCAGTGATGCATTTTGCCGCATTTACCTATGTAGGGGAATCTGTTGAAGATCCCCAGAAATATTACCTTAATAATGTAAAAAATACCCTTAACCTTCTTCAGGTGATGCTTGAAAAAAATGTAAAGCAATTCATATTTTCATCAACATGTGCAACCTATGGAAATCCTGTAGAAATTCCAATTACTGAAAATCATCCCCAGAATCCAATAAATCCATATGGAAGGGGAAAACTGATGGTTGAACAGTTTTTAAATGATTATAATAAAGCTTACCGCCTTGAATATGCTTCTTTAAGGTATTTTAATGCTGCAGGAGCTGACCCGGATGGAGAGATAGGAGAATCACACAATCCTGAAACTCATTTAATACCCCTCATTCTGGACGTTGCAGCAGGAAAACGAGATGATGTAAAGATTTTTGGAACCGATTATAATACTCCAGATGGCACATGTATAAGGGACTATATACATGTAACAGATTTAGCCGATGCTCATATTTTAGCCCTTAAATATTTAGAAAGGGGAGGAAAAAGCGATTTTTTTAATCTTGGTAATGGAAATGGGTTTTCAGTAAAGGAAGTTATAGAAACTGCAAGGGAAATAACCTGTAAGAATATAAAGGCGGTTGAAACTGAAAGGAGACCTGGAGATCCTCCTATTCTCGTGGGAAGTTCTCTTAAGGCAAGGGAAGTTTTAAAATGGAAACCGAAATATGATGATCTTTCTAAAATCATTGAAACTGCATGGAACTGGCATAAAAGACTTTAAAATGCTTTATTTGACTATGAAGCAGTTCTGTAAAACAGTAAATACCATAAAATCATGATGACTATGGCCAGGATGACTGCACCGATAATCAAACTTTTATCGTTACCAAATATGATGGGGATGGGTCCAATTAAAATTATTCCTCCTGTGTGAACTTCGCCAGTTTTAGAAGTTAACTGCATTATGGATCCTATTATCAGCAGGATAATTCCAATGAAAACGAAGATTATTCCTGAAATTAAAATACTACTGGCTTTAATCATTTTAATCATTCTTAAATATTTATTGTATTTATTTTTTTTAAACAACTTACTCCTCTATTTTAAGACGGAATTTTAACTTACCATGGAATTCTTTGCTTTCTATTAAGCCAGTTTGGGATAATTGAGATAGTATCTCTTCTAATATCTCGTCTAACTGGCAAATTTCTTCCTGGAGGTGTGTACATAACTCTGAATAACATGGACAGTTTATAGTCTCCTTTAAAATATCTCTATCTGTCCATCCTCTGATTCTGCTTAAAGCGTCATAAATTGAAAGATAGGATAAAAATAGAATGTATTGATCATCTGAAATATCAATATCATCAACCATACCTTTAATTTTACTTATGATGGATTTTACGTTATCTAATTCATCCTCAGGTACAATCAATAAAACATGAACCTCTTGGGAAAGATAGGAATCACCCCTACTTATCTCAAAAAAGTCTCTGTTAAGCACTATCCCTCCAGTATCCTCTACAAACTCAACAAGTTCATCAAATCTATATATTCCACCTCTAAAATGCATTATCTGGTACATAATAATCAGGTCTTCTTTAGAATAAAGTCAGGTTCCAAAATGCTGATTCCAGTATCATCACCAACTACTTCGACCTGGACAACCCATTTGGGTTTCTCTTTATCAGGGTATGCATTCAAATTCTGGATGAGTTCATCAGAAATTGCTCTTATTAGTTCTTCTTTTGATTTTATGTATTTTCGACCTCTTAAATCGCATCTAACCACAAATGAATCTCCAGAATTCATCTTTTCCCTTGCAATTTTTAATATTTTTTCTAAAATGATGTCTTTACGAGTGCTGACCACCATATCTATGGGAATTACTTTAGAAACTACTGTTGTTGGAGCTTCTTTTAAAATAATCACTGCTTCCTCTGGTTCCATGCTTAACTCAACTAAAACAACATTTGGATATTCTGATTCTTTTATATAGAGAAAGGGCTCATAACTTGAAAGCGCTAACTCAATCTCTTCAATACCTACAATCTCTTCACCAGCAGAATAGTCTTTATGACCTTGAAAAGTTATTAAAAGATTAAAACTGTCTTTTGGCTGTATAAATCCACCCCCCAAAAATAAATTGTTATTATATATATCGTTAAAATATAATAACATTATGGATTGCAGGGGAGTAATGAGTGCAGAAATGATATTTGTAACACTTTTAGTAATTTTAGTGATAATCAGTTTAATTCCTCTAATAAATAATAGAATGGACGCCGCATCACGAACCGATGAACTTGGAAATGCAAGAATGCTTGCAGAAAATGTAGCAGAGGCTATAAATAAAGTTTACGCTGGAGGAAACGGTCACTCCATATATCTTCACATGCCTGCAAATATTAATGGCAAGGACTTTACAGTTGTGGTTAATTCAACTGGATCTTACGTTAAGATAGATGGAATGGCTGGTAAATCATTCACTGTTCCCTACAAAGTTTCTGGCTCAAAAAGTCTGAAAAATGATGAAATAGTTCTTTTTAATGGCCATAGTTACATAATCACCAACGTGGAAGATTCTAATGGCTATAAGTGGATTGTTATAACCAGTACATGAGTTA
>DAVZ01000054.1 GCA_002505765.1 Methanobacterium sp. UBA176
GTGCAAATCCTCACTAAGGTTGGTTATACATAACTCGAGCTCTTGAAGATGTTTATAATATAGCTGATTCTGCAGTAACTATTGAAGCAATATATCCCAAAGAATCATAATACTGGGTAGTGTTGAAGCATCCCTTAAGCAGATTGAAGTATTTTTAAAATCCAGGAGCAATTAGACATCTCCCCAGATTACAAAATCAATTTAATTAGCTAAAAATAGAATAAAAAGAACTTCTAATGAATTTGTATATTATCTGAAACGGCTCGTATGCTGCATTCATATATACATATTTGGAGAACTGCATATTTTCCTTACTTGTATGTTCTTCTGTAGTTACAGCAAAAAGATATTCCATATCTCCACTATCAAGCTTTTTTCCATCAACGGTTATTGAGTCAGGAACTGTTTTATTTGCCTTCATAAATTTATACGTTTTTTCCCCCAATATCCTGTATTCATCCCTGGTTATTACTCCAAAATAGTTACTTTCTTTAATTTCAACGTCGTCGTATCTATCAGATGTTTTTCTTATGGGCAAACCTCCAACATACTGTGAAGTAAGATATAGCCACATTGAAGTGCCCATTTCGGGTTCTCTATTGTTCAGTATCCTTTGAGATCCATAAGCAATAAATTTAGGATGTATGTCATGTTTTGTAATAGCGCCTGCATTGTAGTTAGGATTTAAATGAGCCTTATTAGATGAATAAGCTGTATCGATGAGTCCCATGGCTATTTTATTAATTTCTTCATCCTCAGAATTTGTTCCTGCATCTGGCTGGATCATTCTAATTCCCGCTCCGTTTAGGAATGATGAAGGAGTGTATAATCCTGCAAAGTAGGCATTTGAGTAATTATCATCCCATGCCCTTGATAAAAAACTTGTATTTTCCAGATTAAGCCTCCCATAATTAATATATACAATTCCATCCAGTTTCTGCGCGTCTTTTTTAAGATATCCCTCTTTTATTCCAATCACAAGATCGGTCATGGAGCCTGGATCCGCCGCTGCAATGTAAGCTGTGGTTCCCTCTGGAGCATTTTGAACTGCCCGAGGAGCTTCTCCAGGTTTGGGGGATTCACTATCTATCCGTACCTCTGCTGAACCTGATATGGCTTCTTTAATTTTTTGAAGCAATTTTCTATCTGCATCTTCTGAAATCATGTTATCGCAGGTGATGAAAATTACAGGGATGTTGTTAATGGCATATCTATTCATAACGATGCTTGTTGTAATGTCATTTGATGACCACAATGTTGTTCTACCATCAACTGTAACTTCATCATCCATATCGAAGTTTGCATCCTTCCAAATAGTCATTGCCACCGGTAATAAACTTTCTGGGGCTTTAATTTCACGATTACCACTTTTTATATCCTTTAAAGTTTCTCTGTCGCTCCCTTTCCAGTATCTTTCACTGTTGGGATATTTTTTAAGTACTGAGTCAGAAATCGACGAACGATCCGCACAGATTATTATCCTTTTAGGTTTTAACCTTTGTATCTCATTATTTACCGAATCTGGTACACTATTACCAGCTACTAATAGCGGTGCATTGTTTTTAATTGCCAGTAGGGCTGAAGACGTATCTTTTCCTGTCCCTAAAACGATGGTATCGCTATTCCTCCAGAATTTAGAAAGTTTTGCAGAATCTGCAGCAATACGCTGCCCGTTTAAAGATATATCCCCTACAATTATAGCTTCCTTGCCATTTAAATAATTTAAAACTGCCTGAGCAGGGTTTTTATTGCTGAAAATAAGATGATTGTTGGTAAATGATGCTGCAGGAGCTGTAATTATCCCATTTGATGGTTCGCTCACAAAAACAGCTGCATATACGGGATTAAGGAGGATAAGAATAATTATAAATAAGAAAATAGCCTTTTGCATCTAAAATTCCTCAAATTTTTTATTTTTGTGCAGTCGTATACTTCGTGTTAGGGCATTGGAAATCGAAGATTTCCTTCAACCTCAAAAGGGGGGTTAAAACTGTGATTCAATTTCACTTTGTTCCATGATTCTCTCGCAGTAATAACACCTTAAAGAAACAGGTTCCTTTTCTATTACATAGAATCGGGTGATCATGGGTTCATTGGTGTTGGTTATACAGTTCGGGTTGGGACATTTAAGAATACCGCTTATCTCATCTAAAAGATTTACCTTACCCTTTTCTACAATCTCATAATCTCTAATAATATTTATTGTGGCATTGGGGGCTATTAGAGCAATTTTATCCACTTCATTAGTGGCAAGTTCGCGCCCTTCAATTTTAACTATGTCCTTACTATTCATTTCTGGAGACTGAACATTCATGGCAATGGTCACAGTGTTCTTCTGGTTGGGTATTCCAAGAATTTTTAGAACACTCAAAGCTTTATTTGCAGTTATGTGATCTATCACTGTTCCGTTCTTTATTGGCTTTACTTTAAGTTCTTTTGGTGGTTTCATATCGATACCCTGCTATTTTTAATTATCAATTCTGGTTTAGTAAAAATAGTATTTCAATTTTTTTATCCATAAGATTCTCTTTTAATGCTGGAATTGTATATTTACCAAAATCTTCAATGAAATCTCTTTAATTAATATTTTACATGTTCAAATTCTTTTTTTAATGTCTTTCTCCAGCCATTTGCTATGATCCTCTATTTGGGAAGATATTCTCACTTATTTGTGTATATCATCAGATTTAATAAATTCTGATGCATCGTCAAAATTCAGGGGTTTTCAATTCCGTTTGAACTGTATTTTTAAAAATGTTGGTTTTCCACTGATCCCATATCCCCTCTAAAGCCCTTCTAAAAATTACTATGGTATGATATCTGTACTTTAAGATGAATTGGCTTACCCTCCCCACCTCCGCGGTGGAATGCCTTTATAACTTCCGTAAGTTCTTTTCAGGTCTAGAGGTTGTAATAAGTCCATCAACCCAACTACCAATCCATTCTGTTTCAGCCCATGTTGCTGCGCCTATTAATAATGGAGGCTTCTTTGGAAGTGTATATAGCTTAGTTTCTTCAACTTTTATATGTCCTTTAAATGATGTTTTTTCTCATTCCATAGCTTTCTAATAATTTCTGCTTACTGTTTTAATCTTTCATTTCTTTCTGCTTTAGAGGAACATTTACTTCCCTGTAATCCCTGCATTTAATAACTGACCACTCCCAATAGCCAGCCAGAATCTATTTTCATACATCTACCAATGTAGCTGCTGTTTGAGCTATAATTGCAGGATGATATTTTGCCCATGAGAGTTTACAATCCCATAAGGTACTATGGTGGCATTTAAAGCTGCTCCTGGCCATGACCATGCAAAGCCGCTTTCTCCCTGATTTTTCTCCAGGAATGAAAATGGTCAGAAAACATCACTGCCATAAATCCATTTTTATCTGCTAATTGTACATTTTAATAATCTGAAGGGTTAAAATGTTATTATTATCCAATTTTCATATTCCCCTTATTCAATTTCCCATAACATTTGAAGATCTTTGGGGAGATTATGTTTTACCTGTCTAATTTCGCCTGCACCACCTAATTTTTTCTCCAGCATATGGAAAACAACCCTTGTAGCTTCCTCTGTTCTTAAAGGCTTTCTGGGTGATTTTTCATGTACTTTCTGGAAAAATTCTTCCCTGTTTTTTATTTTTTCCGGTTTACCGCTTGCTCTGTATCCTTCATAATACATACCTTTCATAACCATAGGAAGTTCATCTGCAAGCTCTACAGCTTCTTCTACTGGTAATCTGTCCCTTAATGTTTGAAGAACTGATCTGGTTGCAATATATACCATGTTTTCATCTTCCCATCCAAGTTCGCGCTGTACCTCGTGTAACCATTCCTTTGTTTTTTGTGTTGATTTATCTATGGAACTGAATCTTGATTTAGGCATTTCATATCACCTCTTAATTTTTTTTCCATTGTTTACTACAATATATTAAATTTTTTAATATTAATATTACTATGTTTGATTATAAATACATTAGGAATTAATCTCTAAAGGTGATTTAAAATTTTTAAATGGTGTTTAAATGGGAGATTAAGAAAGATATATCTGAAATTCCAAATATTATCTATCCCGTTTTGGTGTTGAAAATCCTGAATGTATAGATGAATGTATTTTCTGTGATAAATATCTTAAAGAATCTCTTTTGTACCTTGAAGATGACTCATTTGACCTTGAAATAACTAAGGAATTTTTATAGAATACAGAAAGAAATTCTAAGCAAAAGAAATGGGTGGCAAGATAAATAAATATAGATTAAGCGAAATTAAAAATATGGAAATTGGATTACCTGTTTCCCCACTTAATATTTTGGATATGAAGGAAAAAGTGCAATATTATCCCTTAAAGAAGAAAATTTAGAAATAATTGAGGAATATTTTAAAATTTATCTGTTTTAATTTATTTTTTTTGATTTTCTGTCAAGGAGAAGTTTAATATCAAATATCATAGCCCATGCTTCTTCTTTTTGATAAGATAGCTCTTCTGGAGCTATCTCAATAAATTTCTCCAGGCATTTTATGGCTTCTTCATATTCTCCGGTAAATCTTAGTGCAGATCCTTTACCAGCCAGTGCTTTAGCATTCTCTGGATCTATTTCGAGTGATTTGTCGAAGTATTCAATAGCTTCAGAGTATTTTGAAAGGCTGAATAGAGCTGTAGCCTTATTGTTCATGGCATTGCTGTCATCAGGTTCGAGTTCTATGGCCTTATCAAAACAGTTTATTGCTTCATCGAACCTTTTAAGTGCTGCCATTGAAACGCCCATGTTTGACCATGCACGCGTATTATCTGGTTTAAATTCCAGTGCTATTTCAAAACTTTCAATGGCCTCATCATGTCTTCCAGCACTAGCCAGGGCAACCCCTCTGTTATCCCATATCCTGGTGTTTTCTGGATCTAAATCTAAAGCATTTTCATAACATATAACAGCAGAACCGTATTGTTTATGCTTTAAATAATAATTTCCTTTATCTACCAATTGTTTAATCTTTTCTAAATCCTTAAAATCCTTATTATTTTTATTTTTCATTTGATCATTTTTTTTAGTTTCTTTTTTTTATCTTAATCTTTTCAAAATAGAATTCACTAAATAAAAAAAGTTTTAATCTTTAATTTTTTGAAGATTTATAAAAAAAAGGGAGATTGATTAAATCTAATCTTTTACAAGGAATTTTTCAACAAATTTTGCATACACAGGTCTGGTTATGAAGATTCCAATTAAAACTCCAAGAATGGTGGTAACTGCAAAACCTGAAAGAATTCCAATTCCAGTGTAACCCCTCGCAAATCCTACATAGGCTAATGGAAGCATCGCAGCAATTAAAGTAGCGGCAGCAGCAAATACAATGAAAAATGCACCTTTAATTTTCACTCTAAGACTTGTTCTGCTCCTTTTAGATTTTTTATCGCCCTTAAGCACTTCATCAGTGATGATGATCTGGTCATCCACCCCTGTACCTATTGCAGCTAAAATACCTGCTATTGCAGCCAGATCTATATTCCAGTTAATTACAGATGCTGTTCCAAGTATCAGGATAAGTTCTGCAATACTGGTAAAGATTATAGGAACTACAAGGATAGGGTTTCTATATCTGAGAAATATAATTAGGGAAACAACAAATAATGCCAGTATTCCCGCAATTAAAGCACCATTTTTAAACTGTTCTCCAAGTTCAGCAGACACACTGCTTATTCCCACAATTTCAACCGATACAGGTAAAGCACCTGATTGCAGAACGGTTTGAATATTTTTTGCCTCTTCTTCTGCATTTTCAGGTGAATCTGCAGTTCCAGTAACCACCACATCTGTAGAAGGTACACCCGTAGCAAGACCTTCCCCTAATTCTGGCGACGAAACCAGTTCATCGTCAAGGTACATATCCACCGGAGCTCCTGCTTTTCCAAGTGCCACCTGTGCAAACTTCTCTGCACCCCCAACAGAAACTGTAAAGGGCACCTCCCAGTTATTTCCAGTAATTACGTACGGTTTAACCGTTACGATGTCTGCACCGGTAAGCGCGGTTACGTTGTTAATCTTTACAATGAATTTACCCGGTGTTCCTACAATATTTGAAACCTCTTCAGGTTTAACACCCGCTATTTCCACAATTACATCCTGATTTCCGCTTGATCTCACCTTTACATCCTTTACACCAAACAGGTTAAGACGTTTGTCCAGAACAGAAGTTACCACGCTCATTGTGTCCTGATCAACAGGCTTTTCTAAATGTATCTGTATATATGAGCCACCCTTTAAATCCAGTCCCTGCTCTATTCCAAAGGCAGAGATAGAAGCTATACTTGCTACAACAAGTACAATAAGTAGAATTACACGACGTTCCTTTAAAAATTCAGTTATTTTACTCATCTGCGACCACTCTCCATATACCATCTGAGTATTCCAAGATTCATGAGCCATGTTATCAGCACATCAGCAGTCAAACCAATTATCAGTACTGCTGCGATATCTGCAAGTACTCCTGCAGTTGGAATTAATAATATAACAACTATATAAAGGGCAATCATAGCAACAATTGAAGTTATGGCCATCGTTAGGCCAGTTTTCATTGCATCAAGTGCTCTTTGGGTAATGGTCCCCTCTCTACGCTTTAAAACGCGAGTTGTAAGTAGAACATCAGTATCTACACTGTAACCAATAAGCAGAAGTAAGGCACCTACTGATGCCATAGAAAGTGGTATCCCTAATAGAGACATACCTGCTAACGCAATTATAATATCAGATAAAGCAGCCAGAATAACTGCCATAGAAGGCACCAAATTCCTGAATATTATAAATATAGTTACGGCCATGAAGATGAAAGCTATCGCAAGGGCCCAGTATACCTGTGTCAGTGCCGCTGCACTTAAAACAGGGCCTACTGTCCTAAACCCTAAAATAGAGGCAGTTCCATTTACAACACCTGAAAATTTAATGACATCTATTTCTCCACCGCCAATTTCAACAGTTGCTTTGCTTGCATCAATTGATTTAATATCTACTTCATCTGTACCAAGTCCACTACTAATCATGCTATCTAATTGGGCTTTATCTATGGGTTTTTGGAGCTGTAATTCTGCTATTGTGCCTCCCTCAAGTTCTATGCCCTGATTTAAACCATTTACTGCCAGTATGACTATAGCAATTATGGTAATAATTATTGGAATCGCTATCAATGGTTTATATGATTCAAAGATCTTTTCAAGTTTCATTAAAACACCTTCTATTTCCTAAATTAATTAAATTCCAATGATTATATAGTTAAATTCCATATATTTTTAAATCCATCTCTTCAACTATACCTTTTATTTCCTCTCTTATTTCATACATCTTTTTACCAGTGGTTCTGATTGAAAATGAAGTAATTATTCTGCCACCTCGTGCTTCAATTTTTTCTTCCATTCTTTTAATGGTGCTTTTTCCTCCTGAACCTCCTAAGGTTGCAAACAATATCACATCTTTACCCTGAAAATTATATTTATCAATTGCAGTAACTATTGCTGGAGCTGGTTTTCCTGCCCAAACAGGAGTTCCAATGTAAATTAAGTCATATCCGCCAAGATCAAGAATTTCTGGTTTAATTCTTGTTTTAATTTCTCTAAATGCTTCTATTGAAGATCCAATATAATTTAAAACACCCGATCTACCTTTTAAGTCTTCTATTTCAACAATATTTGCAGAAATTTCGTTGGCCAGGGCCTTTGCTGCTGCGGCAGTCTTTCTGGACCTGGAATAATAAAGTATAATTGATTTCATTCGTGTACTTTCCTTTTTAATAAAATGTAATATTTTATAATATGCTGTTTATTCCAAAAGTTAGGTAATTTTTATATAAATAATTGATGTTTTATTGATGATCACTCCAATATTTAGGGATGTAATCCAATGACATCCAGGGATTCTTTTTCATTAAATCCATACATAATGTTCATATTCTGTATTGCCTGTCCAGATGCTCCTTTAACCAGGTTATCAATGGCTGATATTATGACGATTCTGTCATTATGGTCTATCTGGAAACAACCGATATCACAATAGTTAGAACCTCTAACTGCACTTAATCTTGGAATTTCTTCAAAATCACAGATCCTTACAAATGGTTCATCATTATAAAATGCCTCATAAATCTCTTTAACCTTTTTTGAAGTTACATCTTCCTTTAAAAAGGTGTGAATAGTGGTTAAAATTCCTCTTATCACCGGGACAAGGTGTGGAGTAAATGATACTTTTACATCACCAAACTTTTCAACTTCCTGTTGAATTTCAGGCATGTGTCTGTGGTTAATGATTGCATAAGGATTTACATTATCTGCTAAATTTGGATAGTGAGTCGCTTCTGTTGGTTTAATTCCAGCACCGCTTACACCAGTTTTAGAGTCAACAATAAGTTTGTCTGCAAGTTTTTCCTTTACCAGTGGAATTGAAGCCAGAATACTGCCAGTTGGGAAACATCCAGGATTAGCAATAAGATTAGCTTTTTTTATTTCTTCTCTGTATACTTCTGGAAGCCCATAAACAGATTCAAGAGGATTTGAATGTTTTAAACCGTACCATTTTTCGTATTTATTTATACTATCAAAACGGTAGTCTCCGCTAAGATCAATTACTTTAATATCCCTCTCGATAAGTTCAGGGACTATATTCATGGATGCTCCATGGGGTGTTGCAGTAAAAACAATATCTGCATCTATTTTATCTGCAGCAACATCTTCAAATTCAATATCCAAACCTTTTAAATGGGGATGGACCTTGGATATATTAATTCTATTATACTGTCTGCTGGTTACGGTTTTTACATTGACATGATCATGATTCATTAAAAATCTGAGAAGTTCTCCTCCTGTGTATCCACTACCTCCAATAATCCCTACATCGATCATATTTTCACCTTATTCCTTTTGGTTAGAAGTGCATAATAATAATTTTGATTTAAAAGATTTACAATTAAAGAATTATAAAAACTTTGAAAAAAGTAATGATTTATTAAAAATTTAAGATGTAATCATGGTTCCAATTCCTTTTTTAGTAAATATTTCAAGGAGTAATGAGTGTTTGATTCTTCCATCAATTATATGGGCAGACGAAACTCCACCTTCAATGGCATTGATGCAGGTCATTGTTTTAGGAAGCATACCCTCGGTTATGATTCCATTCTTTATAAGCTCTTTAATTTCATCTACTTTTATCTTTCTAATTAACGAATCAATATCATTTGGGTTTTCAAGTATCCCGGGGACATCTGTCAGGATAATTAATTTTTCAGCCTGAATTTCTGAAGCCATATCACCTGCAACAGTATCTGCATTCAAATTCAATGATTCTCCTTCATTATCTACGCCAATAGGTGATATAATAGGGATATAATCCTTTTGGGTGAGTACATCTATCAACTCTGGATTTATGGATATTATTTCACCAACATGCCCCAAATCCACCACTTTCTCTTCACCAGTACTTCCGTTAACAACAACGTGTGGAGCTTTCTTATTTGCTTCTATAAGTTTACTATCTTTTCCTGATAACCCTACTCCATTTCCACCGTGTAAACATATTTTTGAAACTATTTCCGTGTTTATTTTACCAACAAGTACCATTTTGACAATGTCCATGGTTTCTTTGTCGGTTATTCTAAGACCTTCAATAAATTCAGGTTCTTTCCCTATTTTGGCCATTGATCTTGAAATTTCAGGTCCTCCACCGTGTACTACAATGGGTTCCATTCCCACATACTTCAGGAGGACTGTATCTCGAGCTGTTGATTCCATAGCTTTAGTATCGATCATGGCATGGCCTCCATATTTTATGAGAATCTTTTTTTTATGAAATTTTTTGATGTAAGGTAATGCTTCTATTAATATTTTAACCGTTTCCATTGTATCGCCATTTGAATTGTTATAAAAAATCTATCATTATGTAGAAATACTCAAATTAATCTTATATAATTATAGCTCAACCTTAGCTCAACCTTTAAAAAAAGGTTGATCAAAAAATATATCTAATACTCATTCAAGTTGAATATTCCGAATTAATCAACACGTAATCATAGCTCAACCTTTAAAAAAAGGTTGATCAAAA